>CAZAVR010000236.1:2470-6608 GCA_964488435.1 uncultured Cytophagales bacterium
TAATCTTCCGCCCGGCAAGTATGAGTTTGTTGTTGCTGCCACCGATCACCAGGGCAACTGGACGAAGAAAGAGCTGCGCTACACATTTGAGATCGAAGCGGCCTTCTACCAAACGGCTGCATTCTGGGCAGTTGTATTCATTCTTCTTGCGGGCATTATCACACTGATCTTTTACCTGCGTGTGCGCTATAAAATTGAAAAGGCTATGCTTCGCGAAAAGATCAGGCTGCATGAGCAGGATAATCTTCGGAAAGAAATTGCCCGAGACTTTCATGACGAGATGGGCAACCAGCTTACACGGATCATTAACTACATCAGCCTGCTCAAGTTGAACGGCACGGTGGTCGGCAGCACAACCTCGCGCACAGACCTCTATACAAAAGTGGAGAATTCAGCCAAGTATTTATATACGGGTACCCGCGACTTCATATGGTCTATTGACCCGGTAAACGATGAGCTATCCAAGCTTTTTATTCATATTCGCGACTTTGGCGAAAAGCTTTTCGAGGAAAAGGAGATAAAATTCCGGGCATTTAACGATGTGAAAATAAATGTGAAGCTTCCGTATGGATTTAGCCGCGAAGCGAATCTTATCTTCAAGGAAGCTATGACGAATACTTTTAAGTCAGCACAGGCGCGGAATGCCACTTTTTCGTTATTCTCACGGGAGAATGGCTTTGAGTTTGTGTTTGAGGATGACGGGGTTGGATTTGATGCAGAAACAAGAAAGGCATTTGGAGGCATAAAAAACATTCGGGAACGGGCCGAGAAGCTTAAGGCCGCCTTGACGCTTTTCAGCGAACCCGGGAAAGGAACCCGGATTTCATTAAAATTTCAATTCGATAAGAAGCACAAATATGTCTCTACCAATTAAAAAAAGGGTTGTGATCGTTGAGGATGATCAGGAAATCCGAGAAAGCTTTAGTTTAATTGTCAGCAGTTCACAGCGCTTTACTTCGGTAGGCGCTTACGGAAGCTGTGAGGACGCAATCAGTGCGCTGAACCGCGACAAGCCTGAAATCGTGCTGATGGATGTTGAGCTCCCCGGAATGAACGGCATCAAAGGAACCCAGCTGATTCGCGACAAGAACCCTAATACCGAGATCATCATGGTGACGGTATATGAAGACAGTGACATGGTATTTGAAGCATTAAAGGCCGGAGCATCCGGATACATCACTAAAAGCGCAAACTATACCGAATTGCTTAGTGCGCTCGAGGAGATTGTGCGCGGTGGTGCACCAATGAGCAGTCGCATTGCGAGAATGGTGATCGACAACTATCATATCAATCCCAACTCACCGCTCACAAAGCGTGAAACAACCATCCTTCAGTTGATCTCGGAAGGAAAGACCTATACACAGATCTCGGAGGAACTGTTCATCTCGAAAGAGACTGCGAAGACTCACATCAAGAATATCTATTCCAAATTACAGGTTAACAGCAAGTCGGAGGCGATTGCGAAAGCCAATCACGACAAGCTTATTTAATGGGTTTTTTAAAATCAAAATAGAAAAGGGGCCTAGGCCCCTTTTAATTTTTTCAGCTCGCTTTCGTAGAGACTGAGATTCTGCTTCTGGTTCTCGGGAATATTTTTGATTGCCAGTTCCCAGTATTTAATCGCATTCTTCTTATCACCCAGTGCGGTATAGGCACGCGCCAATCCTACATTCGGTGTAAACTGTTCTTTCGGATGACGCTTGGCGTTGTATTGAAATACTTCCAGCGCTTTTTGATTTCTGCCTTCACCCAGCAACGTTCTTCCATACTGGTGAATGAGCTGAACAGTTGCAGTCGGGTGCTTAATTGCTTTGTCCATTACAGCTTCTGCATCAGCCTGGCGGTTCATCGCGGTAAGTACACTGGCTTTCACCGATAATGAAGTAAAATTCTCCTGTCCGAAGAATGGATCACTGATAGCCTCGTCAGCCCAGATCAATCCCTGCTCCAGGTTTACCTTTTTCTCAGCTGATAAAGCAGCAGCGTTCAGGTGTGGCTCATATTGAAATGCGGAAAGTGTGCCGCGCAGTTCGTCCTGAATGGTAGCGATATACAGATCGTTCACATTTGGCACGTCAATGGCAAATGCTGCGCGTTTGTTTTCCCATTGCAGATACGCGGTAGCTGTATTCGGCTGGCGATTATCGAAGCCATAGGTCAGCCATTCGGTATACTCACATTCTTTTGGTGAAGTTTCTACACGAACTACATCATGCGCAGGATTATAAAAGTAACTGCCCCACGCATTAGCATCGCTGGAGATGATCCACGTCCACGGCTTACTTTCCTCAACGTCAAGAAAAAGTCCGTAGGTTCCGGCCTTAACCGTTTTGCCACCGATTTTCACATCGTGCGAAAACATAATGCGGGTGTTCTCATTCGCACCAGCCCGCCAGGGCGCAGCCTTTGAAGTTCCATAGCCCTGGTCGACAAAACCGTAGTGTGCCGGTCCGCCCCAGATCTTTCCTTTACGGTCTTCACCGTTGGGTCCGTGCACATCCGGGCTGCTATAGGTGATCGTTACCTTAACGAGCCCGATCCATTGCGAGACCTCCGCTTTCTGATTGTCACCGCTGGGTGGAGTAGTGATGCCTTGCGAATAGCTTAATGCTGCACAAAGCAGTAAGGCGTTGAGCAAAAGTATTTTTCTAATCATATAAAGTGGGTTAGTAACAATGCCTTAACGGAAAAGAGGGATGAGTGGTCGTCACCCAAAAGGTAGTATTTTTTAATAGCTTTGATGCTATTGTCACTTCTGCGCATGCCCCTTATATCCCATTGGTCACTCTTCCTAATGCGCATCTCCAACATTGACCGATCTGACATCTGCGATTGCGGGATGTATGATTATTTAATCAATAGTCGGTGAATGTGTAATAGACAGCATATTTTTTGTTTTATTTTCTGTTTTCTTTTTCACCCGGAAAAAAAATAGCGAGAATCTTCCGGATCGATGATACATGAGACCCAATGATATCCTCTATTTATGATCAAAATTGATCTTTAGCTGTTCATACAACTCTTGGTAGCCAAACATGTCGATATCGCTCTTATAGATTTGATAAACCTGTTTGATCAGTCTGGTAGAATAATACTGAGTATAATCATAAGCCTCCTTGCTCTTATTCTGATGCGTCAGCTGCATTCCATGTTTTGAAAGAAATTTTTTGAGTTCAGCTGTATTCTCCAGCTTAACAATTTTCACATCAACGCCCTTCTTTAGATATGGTTTGATAAAAAGCTGCTGCGGCCTGATGTGCTGATCCTTCAGGCGGTCGGGGATTTTGCTGACGCGATCAATAAATTCCGGGAAGGAAAGTTTTTGCGGAAGAATGCCAAACAAATAATCTGCATAGATAAACTCATCGTGATCAGTCTCGAAGAAGTCGCGGTACACAGAAACTAATCTCGCAAACGGATTCCGAACAACCGTAAAGAACATTTCCGCCCCGGCTTCATTCACACTTTTAAGATGAACATCGGTTAGAAAATTAATCTGCGTATCATCCGGATGTTTTTCCGGCAATGCAGGATATTGCTTCGAAAGCATCGCGTAGCTAATGGACGTGTTGGCTGACTTCGGCATCCGGATATACGCGAGATTATCGACACCAAGATGCCCGCCTGAATTCTGAAACGCTGACTTAATAAAAGCAGCCTGCGCACGAAGACTTTTACCGGAATTTTTTTGACTCAAATCAGCTTTGAACTCCGGTACAGAAAGCATTGATTTCTGGGGGGTAAATTCTTTCAGATTTTCAAGGCTTTCCGCACGGTCATGATTGAAATTTTGTCCGCGGGAGCGAAGCGTTCCGTGCTTGAGTATAAGGTTTGCGAGCTGGAGGTATTTTTTCAATCTGTGAATCGCGGTTTAACGGCTAAAGATAAAACATTACCCCCTCTTACTTTAAATGCCGTTTGCGTATTAAGTCCGGAATCAGAGTTGCTTATATTGCGTGTTAATTGGTGTTGGTGGTCAAATCCTGGATGAATCGTCTGTTTTTTACATTTTTTAGCCTGTTTTTGGCCTTGCAGTCATTTGCCCAGGTGGGTAACGAATGGATCCGTTATAACCAGGCGTATTACCGGATCCCGGTAGCCAAAGACGGTCTTTATCGCCTCACGTTCACCGATCTTC
>CAZAVR010000237.1:0-6603 GCA_964488435.1 uncultured Cytophagales bacterium
GTATCCCTTGTAGCCGAAGTGCTGGGTGTAGCCAGGTTGCTTCAAAAAGATCTGCGTTATCTGTCAAAAGGGGAGCAGCGGCTTGTATTTCTGGCAAGGGCATTGGTGAAAAATCCACCGCTGCTGATCTTGGATGAGCCTTGCCAGGGATTGGATATTTCGGCTACAGAACACTTTAAATCAATAGTGGATGCGATATGCGCTTCGGATGACCGGACGCTGCTGTATGTTTCGCACTACACCTACGAAATTCCAGCCTGTGTCACTAACTTTATTCAATTGAACGAAGGAAAGGTAGAGCATATCCGGCAGAAGGAAAAGTAATACCATGCAAGATTACCTTATCGCTTAGCTGTCGAAGTGCCTTACGTCATGTCGACCGAAGTGGAGCGTCATGTCGACCGTAGTGGAGACATCTCCTACTGTTACAGTACTGATAAAGCGCGGTTTAGTGTCCTTCGACAAGCCTCAGGATGACCCTTTGACCAGCCCTTAGACCAAGCTCAGGGTGACACCCGACAGGTTTCAGAACGCTATTCCGTTATTTCCTCTGTTCCATTTTCAATTTTTACCCTATAGACGGGAAGTGCACGACCGAATTTGTCAAGGTAAGCGTGGGTCATGATACTCTCAAAAGTATCCAGATAATCGTTAGAAACCAGATTGATGGTACAGCCGCCGAAACCGCCGCCCATCATGCGTGCCCCTGCTACGTCTTCCATGTCACGCGTTTTCTCCACCAGGAAATCCAGCTCGGGGCAACTGACCTCATATTCGTGTTGTAAGCCGTGGTGTGTATCGTACATTTTAAGGCCAAAACCCTTCAAATCTCCCTTTTCCAATAGTTCGCAGGCCTCCTGCACCCGAATGACTTCTTCGGTGATGTATTTGCAGCGACGGTAAATGAGGTCACCAAGTTCTTTCTGGTGAGCCTTCACCTGTACCGGACTCACGTCGCGCAAATGTGAGATGTCAGGATAGTATTTCTGCAGGATACGAACCCCTTCCTCACACTCGCTTCTTCTCGTATTGTACTCAGAGTCCGCAAGTGAGTGTTTTACCCCCGTATCACACAATACAATAGAATAGGTTTCCATAGAAAAGGGGAAATAGGCATATTCAAGGGTACGGCAGTCCAACCTGATTACTTCTTCCTTACGGGCGAAGACAGAGGCAAACTGGTCCATAATGCCACATCTGACGCCTACGTATTCATTTTCTGCCTTTTGGCCCAATTGGGCGATGGCCATACAGTCCAGATTTGAACCGAAGAGGCTACTCAGGGCGAAAGCCAGACAACACTCCAGAGCAGCCGACGAAGACATGCCGGCTCCCTGGGGAATATCTCCACCGAAAACTGCCTGAAATCCCCTGTAACTCAATCCTGTCTTCTGGAACTGGTCGAGCACAGCCAGTTGGAATATGGCCCACGGTTCAGAAGGGAAAGAGAGATCATCTTTTTCAAAGACATATGATTTGTCCAGATCGGCGGCGTAAAGCACAACTCGATCGTCGTTTCTTTCGGAAATGGCAAAGTAAACAGCTTTATCTATCCCGGCGGGCAGAACAAAACCTGCATTGTAATCTGTGTGTTCCCCAATCAGGTTGATTCTGCCCGGAGAACGGAATAAGCGGGGGCGTTGACCAAAGCGGCTGACAAACAGGTTTTTGATTTTTTCTCCGGTAGGGTGGGCTGCAGACGATGATTCCATAGATTTAAGATAGAGCTGCGTTGGTTTGGTTATCTGGTTTCAGGTCAAACTTAATATATTTCAGATTCCTGTAGAAACGGATTGTCAATAATATTGCTGAAACGGTGAGACCTGTCGAAAGGCCATACCATACGCCTGTGACGTCGAGCTTAAACGGGAATGCAAGGAGGTAGCTTACCGGTAAAGCCAGGCCCCAATAGGCGAAAAGAGTGATCATGGTAGGCTTGTTGACATCCGAGACGCCGCGAAGGGCGCCCAATGACACCACCTGGATGCCGTCCGAAAGCTGAAAAAAGGCAGCAATAATGATCAGGCAGGCAGCCACTGAAGCCACAGCCGGGTCGGAGCGGATATACAGGCTGACCAGGAACTCATTGGCGGACAGAAACAGGAGAAAACACAGGCCCATGAAGAAGGTCACCATCAAGAGCGCTGCTGTGGCTGCTTTTTTGACGTCAGGCAGGCTCTTTTTGCCAAGTGCCATGGCCACCCTGATGCTGCCGGCTGCCCCGATTCCTGTGGCCATCATGTACGTGGTGGAAGCCAGGTTGATCGCAATCTGATGGGCGGCGAGCTGCACTTCACCCAACCATCCGATCATTACGACTGCAAGTGCAAACGCTGCGATTTCGAAAAAGTACTGGAAGCCGCCCGGTAATCCGAGTTTCAGGATGGTCTGCATCAATCCGCGCATGTCGAATATGCCCGTTTGCGCACGAAGATAAGGTGTAAAAAAGGCATCTTTCCTGATATAAAAAACAATAGCTGCGGCCATGTAGACGCGGGCGATAAGGGTAGCCAGAGCAGAACCTTGTACGCCGATCCAGCTGATTAGCAGAAAATTCAGACCGGCGTTGAGGACCAGGGCAGAAAGTGTAATGTACATGGTAACTTTGGGCCGTGACAAGCCGTCACATAGCTGCCGGCTGGCTGTGAAATTGATCAGTGCCACGTTGGATAGCGTGAGAATGATCATAAAGGGCCGGGCGATTTCTGCCACCGCAGGCGTCTGTCTGAAAATCTCAAAATTCCATGCGAGTACGAGGCTAATCGTGCCCAATACCAGACTGAGCAGCCACGCTACCCTTTTTCCTGCTATATAGAGGCGTTTGATTTCGGCCGGATTGTCTTCTCCTCTCGCCTTTGATATCAATGCAGAAACGATGGAAAGTCCGCCGATTCCGATGCTTCCGATTAAGAAGGTCACCGATGTGGCGATGCCGGCTCCGCCAAGGGGAACAGCTCCGAGCAGGTTCCCGATGATCATGTTGTCGGTTACACCCATCAGCACCACACCGAGTTGTGCAACCACTATCGGAATGCTAAGCTTGAGCGTTTGGATGAGATCGTTTTTATAGCGCGCAATGAAATTGTTCACAAAAAATGGGTTGTCTGAAAAATAAGCAAATGGATATACTGTTAAGACAAAAGACGTCGAAGTGAAGTTCAAAAAATCGATACGTCCCGGAGAAAGCTTCTCCAAAGTGACTTAGTTAGTCATTTGCTGGTTAAAGGTGGGCCTTGGATCCTTTGGTGTCTTGAAGATTTTACTAACTTGCGGGCAATGATTATTTTTCAGTAAATTCATGGCATATCGTCGGTTTGTTGAGCTCTGGACCCATCGTTACCGTAAGTACTCGCATCTTTTTAAAGCGCATTTCAGCGGCTGGGTAGCAGTACTGTCTTTTTGGTTGAGACGCGTGTCTCTTGGGAAAGGGCGGGAATTGATTGCGGTTATCCGAACAGAACACTTCGGGGACATCGTTGCAGCAGAACCTGTTTCCAGGCATCTCCGCCATGAATATCCTGACGCCTTCATTGTGTGGTTTGTGAAGCCGGCTTTTCGTGAACTGGTGGATGTAAATCCGAATATTGACCAGACTTTTGCTGAGTTTTGTGTCACCCAGCGAAAAGTCATTCTCTCCCGTGGGGTATTTGATCGGGTTTTTGAGCTGCAATTCAGAAACAATAGCCATTGTGCGAAATGTCAGCTTTACCTTGACAACCCTATAGCTGATTCAAAAACCATCAATGTGCATACCTATTTCAATTTTGGGAATTTGCTGGAGGTTTTCGCTGCGAGCGCAGGAATAGCTACCCCACTTTCTGTTGAAGAGCAACCTGTACTTTATTTACAGGAAGCACACCGGAACAAAGCGGATTCGCTGAACTTACCCGAACAGTTTATCGTAATTCATACCCAGACCAACTATACACCCAAGGACTGGCCGGCGAAAAACTGGGAGACACTTCTTACCTGTCTGATGGAGACTTACCCGCTTGATGTGGTAGAAATCGGGTTGAAGAGTAACCTGAATATCAAAGGAGAGCGCTATCATGATCTCTGCGGAAAACTATCCATACTGGAAACGGCTGAGGTGATCAGGAGGGGGCAGTATTTCATTGGCCTGGACAGCGGACCGGCGCACCTGGCCAATGCTTCCGGGGTTTACGGTTTCATACTTATGGGGTCTTTGGGGGCCTTCCCCGAATACAATCCGTTTTCAGGAAGATACGCACACAAGGGAAATTGCACCTTGATCAGAGCGTACGGTAAGCCGTGCGTGTCCCTGCCGGCGGAGGTTGTGATTCAGGTCATCACGGAGAAAATAACATTGGATTTTGCCGCTAAAGTATAGAGCTGCATGAGCATGCAGACAGAAAACCCGTGTTTGAAATGAGAGCCCCTTTTTTCTATGAGGTGCGTGCGTTGATGCATTGATCTAAAATGTCTATTTTTACATAACTTTAATAAAAAAATGTTCTTGACACAATGAGTTACAATCAGGAAGAGAAGCGGGATAGAAAGAATTTGTTGTGGGCAGCGCTGGCGATACTGACCTTGCTCAATGTTGTTACATTGTATTTTTTCTTTCAGGAGAGGCAGGAGAACTCGGGGAAAGACTCGGTTATTGTCAGTAAAACACAGGAAGTACTTAATGCGCAGAAAAAGCTGGATTCGATTTCGCTGCAGCTGGATTCAAAAATATTACAAATTCAGCAGCTTGGAGGGAGAGTGGATTCCCTCGTGGCGTTGAAAGCACAATTGGAAAGAGATAAAGCTGCACTTTCGAATAACATCTCCGCTTTTTCATCTAAAAAGTACGAAGAAAAAATACGTACCTATGAGAGAGTGCTTACTCAGAAGGACAGTGACATTGCCACCCTTAAGGAGGAACTGGGAATAGTTACTGCGCAGAACCAGGAACTTAATGACCGGGTCAGCGGGCTTCAGTCGGATAATTCCGCGCTGAGCGATTCCGTTCTTTCCTATTCAACCAGAAACCGCGAGTTATCGGAAAAAGTAACGCTGGCTTCGGCACTCAAAGCTGAAAAGGTACAGGTCAATGCTGTATCAGATAAGGGTAAGGAGCGTGACGGAGGAAAGTACCGGGCCCGACGTATAGACAGACTTAAGGTTTCGTTTCGTCTCGCCGAGAATGCAATTGCTCAGCAGGATGAGAAGGAAATGTACCTCCGTGTGCTGGACCCCGACGGGGCTGTTCTTTCCGACATGGCCACAGGATCCGGCTCATTCAGATTTAATGGACGTGAAACGATATACAGTTCCAGGCAGACGGTCGTTTTTACAAACAGCAATCAGGAAGTGGTGATGTATTATGGAAAAGGAGGAATTCCACTAAAATCCGGAAAGTATACTGCTGAGATATACAGTGAAGGATTTAAGATCGGCCAGGGAGAGTTTGCGGTGAAATAAATTGAATTGAAATATGAATTTTTTAAAGCCAGGTGCTGCGCTTACCCTCTACGCAGTGCTGATGACCTTCGTAATCATTATTTATTATATTTATCCATTTGATAACCTCCACGGTGATGTTGAATATTATTATAATCTGAGCCTTCAATGGCTGGGTGTCCGTGAAGACGTGTCTAAGCTGGAGTATCCTGTGCTGGCCACTTTGCCGATCCTGTTTCCTCATTTGACCGGAATCATCAGAGATAATTTTGATACTTATAAGATAATCTTCCTCCTGGAAAATGCCTTTTGGCTGTCCGTAGTTGTTTATCTTTCTTACAGGGAGTTGAAGCGACTCAGATACCGGGATATCATGCTCAGGCTAACCCTGCTGGTGGTTATAGCGCTCCCGTGTCAGGTATTGTTCCTGCGTATGGATATGTTTCCGGCTATGCTGACCTTCCTGGCATTTCTGGCGTTTCTGCGCCAGCGTTATGTTTGGGCCGGCGCGTTTCTGATGGTCAGTGTCGCCGCTAAGTTATATCCCATTGTGCTGATCCCTGTTTTTGGAGTAATCCTGCTGGCGTGGTGGAACTGGAAGGCTGTGGGCCAGTTTACGATTGGTTTGTTGATTCCGTTGGTGGGCATCGTACTGGTCTGGAGAGGTATTTTACATAGAGAACCGGTAGAACTGATCAGTTTCCTCTCTCCTCACAGTGAACGGGGCATACAGATTGAAAGTGTAGTCGCTTCCGGCCTCTACCTTTACAGCTTTTACAAAGATTTAGCCTTGAAAGTCCAATTTATTTATGGGGCCGATCATCTGATTTTTCAATCGACAGAAGCGATACTCGAGATATTGATTGGGGTGTTTGTATTGTCAAAACTGGTGTTAATCATGATGACGGGTGTCGTATTCAGATCTGTTCCACAGCAGACGGATCGCCAGAGCGCAACCTTGCTGGCTACCTATATCACGGCTTCCTTGATGCTCTTTATTCTCGCTAACAAAGTATTCTCGCCTCAGTATCTTGTGTGGATACTCCCGTTTGTGTGTTTCCTGAAGAGGCGTATACAGGTAGGCTTTTTGGTGATTTTCACATTATCGTCCGTTCTTTTTCCTTTCCTGTATGTGGAAATAGCTAAGTTGAACCTGCCGGAGCTGGGATGGCTGATTTTACGGAACTTTCTTTT
>CAZAVR010000238.1:0-2084 GCA_964488435.1 uncultured Cytophagales bacterium
GAGAATTATTCATAGTCGGAACATTTTGATTTGAAAGTTTGTAAGCGTATAAATCTAGTTGTGTTTGCAACCGGCACCTGAGATGACAATATGCGTATCGATGATCTTATAGTTTACATTCAGAAGTTTACTGATGACCGTTAACTTTTCGAATAGATCTTCGTCTTCAAGCGATGTGGTAAGAAAGCAGTCTTTAAACACCTCTTCGTCAAAAACGAGATCCACTCCGTATGCCTTTTCTATGGCTTCAAATATTTGAGAGACCGGCGTATTCACAAAGCTGAATGAGCTTGCTTTCTCTTCCGGAGCAATGAGCGCCGGACTTTCCACCAGAGATTTAATTAGTTTTCCTTCACGGCTTTGATAAACCGCCTGTTGGTTTGGCGTGAGCAGAATCCCGGTTGTTTCTGGATCAGAGGTTACGGATGAAGCTCCTTCCCTGGCCACCTGATAAACAGACACCCTTCCGGTACGGACGGACACCCTGACTTCTCTGGTTTTCTTGTCAGACCGAATCATGAAACTTGTACCGAGTACCTTGGTTACCACATCGCCCGAATACACATAAAAAGGTTTGGACGGGTTTTTGGTAATTTCGAAGAAAGCGTCTCCTGAGAGCAATACTTTCCTGTCGTTTTTGTCGAACGTCTCAGGATATTTCAAGGAACTTCCGGGCATCAGGTTTATCCTGCTATGGTCTTCCAGTACGATCACCATGGGTTGGTCGCCATCATTAAACCTGGTCATGACTTTGCCGTTGGAAAGCTCTGATGCCATGATCTGGTGCGTCGACTGCCAGGGATTCCAAGGAGAGTGCGAAGTCAGAATATAGCCGGTAATCAGCATAATTACTACAGAGGCAGCAGCGGCCCACTTCCAGTCCGGGGCTTTCAGCCGTCTGTTGATGACTGATCCGGCGAAGGGCGTGTCGGTTGTTTTTGAGAGCTGACGAGCCGACCACTCTGCCCACTTAGCTTCTGTCAGCGTTCTCCTGGCTTCTTCTGTGTTCGAAACGATTATGCTTGAATCCAGGTTTTTATACCATTCCTCTATCCGCTCGTTTTCTTCAGAAGTAGTCAATCCTTCCTGATAGCGTTTAAGTAGTCTGCTATATTTTTCTTCTTCTTCGGGTTTCATTGGTTGCCTGTTAGTGTATTTGCCGGCGATAACAAATACTTGACGTGCAACTTTGAGATTACCCTAAATGGTAATGTATTTTTTTTGAAAAAATTATGAATAATCAGGGTGGGTGGTTTTAAACCTGAGAAAGCAGGATAGCAGAGAGTGTGAATTCTCTCAGGTTTTTACGGAGAAAGGAAAGCGCTTTTGAGAGATGATATTCTATGGCTTTGTCGGAGAGTTCGAGTTCGTGTGCGATTTCAGCTATGGTGAGCTGTTCAAAGCGGCTCATCATGAACACTTTGCGGGTCTTCTCGGGGAGCAAGTCGAGAGAATGATGCATGGCAAGAGTAAGTTCATGATACTGTACTTCCGAACCCAATGCAGTTTCCTGCAGAGGAATGTAATACTTCAGCTGGCTGAGATAATTGGCCTCCTGGAGGTTTTTTCGTACATAGTCAATGACCAGGTTCCGCAACGATGTATTAAGATAGGCACCTATGTTTTCAATTTTGAGCTGCATTTTTTTCTCCCATAACATCTCAAAAATATGCTGCGCCATTTCCTCCCCGATATCTTTCCTGCCGGTTTTTCTGACCGCCCTTGTGTAAACAGCATACCAGTGCCGCTGGTATAACTCCCGGAAAGCATTTTCATCGCCCTGGTTGAGGAGAGCAACAAGATCCTTGTCGCTGAATGAGGTGAGTAACATAATCGTTCGCGTACTGTGATGAAGAGCTTTTTTTTGCAAAATTTATAGATAAAACGGGATATTTCCCAATAAAACACAGTTATTTAAGGGATTTGTTCCTAAAAACGTATCTTTTTTTCAGGATAAGACGGCAACATTCTTATTTTCGTCCTGGCAGGGGCGTTGGAAACAGAGGGTCGCCTTTTTGATAACAGGGTACGAGCTTAGTCCTTCGACGGGCTCAGGAGGACATTCAGCTGGCTCAGTCCTTCGA
>CAZAVR010000238.1:2094-6595 GCA_964488435.1 uncultured Cytophagales bacterium
GAGCTCAGGAGGACAGGAACTGTCGCAATCATTGGCTTTTCACGCACAGTGGGTGTCACACTGAGCGCGCAGCAGTCGAAGTGTTGGGGGTAATTCTCTGATAGTTAATGTGGTATCCCTTAGGTAAGCCTCGGTGGGACATTCGGCTGGTAGGATAACAGGGGGGATGGGCTCAGTCCTTCGACAGGCTCAGGATGACCTTCGACATCTCAGTATGACCTTAGGCAAGCTCAGGAGGACAGGAACTGTCGCAATCATTGGCTTGTCACGCGCAGTGGGTGTCACACTCAGCGCGCAGCAGTCGAAGTTTTGGGGGTTGTAAGCATTATCTTTAAAAGTTACGAAAAATTTTCGACAAATCCAAATGTTATTTTTGGGAAATCTCTTCCGTCTGTAACCTCCTTTGATGCGGCAATAGATCTTCCCATCAAAATAAAAGAATAAACACATGAAAAAGCTTACTTTTATGCGTTCATATTGCCTGTGTTCAAAAGTCGGGGCTTTTATTGGAAATACTTTTAGTTATGCGTAAAGCAGGAGAGAAATCAACAGTACAACGGCGGGTTATTATTCTGGAAAAACTGGAAGAGAACGGCCAGGTCGATGTGACTTCGCTAAGTAAGGAGCTTTTAGTAAGTGAAGTAACCGTGCGGAATGATTTGAAGCGTTTGGAGCAAAAAAACGCGCTTATCCGCGCCAGGGGAGGGGCCATGAAAATTGATCGTGTGGGTACTGACTTTACAATTTCTGACAAGCACAAACAGAACTATGAAGAGAAGAAGCGGATTGGTAAGGCTGCCGCCGCACTGATAGAGGAGGGAGACACGATTATTCTGGACTCAGGCACCACCACGATGGAAATTACGAAGAATTTGTCGGGTCTGTCTGATTTGACTGTCATTACCAATGCACTCAATATTGCCGATCAACTCGCGGCCCATCCCAAGGCCAATGTGATCGTTCCGGGGGGATTTTTGCGTAAGAATTCTCTTTCGCTGATCGGGTCGACTGCTGAGGAGAGTTTCAAAAATTATTTTTGTGATAAGCTTTTTCTGGCTGTTGACGGCCTGAGCGTCGTACACGGATTATCTACGCCCAATGTAGAGGAAGCTCACCTTAACCGCGTGATGATATCGATTTCAAAGCAGGTGATTGTGATCGCAGACTCGAGTAAGTTCCTCAGGAGGAGTTTTGCTTTTATGGCTCCTGTATCGGCCATCGATATTCTGATCACGGACAAGGGAATACCCGTTGAAGACCATAAAAAACTGGAGAGTGCCGGGGTAAAGGTGATTATTGTTTAGCGATTTCATCACAGTATTTAAGTAGCTTTCTGCTATTTGCCATCTACAGGCCGGCTATGCACAATTTTCCCTCCTACCATGGTAAGAAGAGGCTTGATGTCCTTTATCTGATCCACAGGACAGGTCAGCATGTCGGTTGAAATCACAATAAGGTCAGCCAGTTTTCCTGTTTTCAAACTTCCTTTTATACTTTCTTCAAAACTTGCGTAAGCATTGTTGATGGTATACATTCTCAGTGCATTTTCTCTGGAAATGCCTTTGCCGGTGTGGCTTTTATTTCCATTTTCGGACTGCCTTGTGATTAAACTCCACATCGCCTGGAAGGGATTGTAGGGATTGATTGCCCGATCGGGGTCAAGCATGACCATGTGATCGGATCCTCCGTTGAGCATGACCTGCGCGTCAATCATTTTCTGATATGGATGGAAATCGGCCATTCTCTTCTTGCTCAGAATGCCGTTGAGCATTTCCACATCTTTGTAAAACCAAATGGGTTGTATGTCGGCATAAATGTTGAGCCGGGCCATCGTGCTGATGGCATCCTCCGAAAAAAAATTGCCATGAATAATGGAATGACGTCCCTCTTTAAGCGGAGCGATCTCATTTGCGTCGCGGAAAGCAGCCAGCAGGGTATCTACGCCTGCGCTGCCTGTGACATGTGCCGTGAACTTCCAACCTGATTCGGCAGCTGCTGTAATGACCTGAGCAAGCTGGGTTCGGCTGAGATTCAGTTCTCCCCTGTAGGAAGGATCGCTAAAGCCGTATAATTTCATGGCCTTGCTACCCCACGGCTCGCCCATAAAGGCGGTTCCTGTTAAGATACCGCCATCCACGACCACTTTTAGTGCGCCTACTTTGACCCATTCGTTCCCTTCGCCTGTCTTATGAGGAAAGGATTTGAGTGTTTTTCTTATTTCGGCTATATGGCTCGTGGGGTCGGATGGGAAGCTGAAATTTTGAAATACCCGCACATTCAGCTCGTTTCTCTTCTGCAATTCATTGAGCAGGCTGAAGTCATTCACTCCTCCATTACCGGCACAAACAGAGGTAATTCCGATGGCATTGTACTGCTGGAAGAGCAGCTTCAGCGCATCCAGTTTTTCATCCTTGGTTAGCGGGGTCGGGGCGCCGTTGTTCAGGTGTTTAAACCCGGCTTGCCGTATGTGGCCGGTGGGTTTCCGGGTTACCTTGTCTCTGAGTACGGATTGCGGACTGAAGCGGTTGATTTCTGAGGCTTCCAGGGCTTTTGTGTTCACCATACCTGCGTAACTTCCGTTCAGGAACACCGGGTTTTCCGGTGCAATGGCATCCAGTTCAGCAAGTGAGGGCCAGCGTTTTTCTTTGAGTCTTGTGAAAAAGAATTTGGAAAGTACGATCCATTCCCCTGGTTTTTTGACTTGCGATTCCTTTTTTATCCAGGCGAATAAGTCCCGGATCGAATGCAGTACAGGTAATTCTTTTTGATATTCACTTTGTGCGGCTGCAAGTGGATGGGCGTGGTTGTCGATCAGTCCCGGAAGTACTCTTCGTCCGTGAAGGTCAATTTTTAAAGTATTTTTTCCCGCCGCGGCAAGTACTTCCCGGTCTGTACCCAGGGCGATAATCTTGTCTTTTTTTATGGCTATCGCTGTGGCATCCGGGGTATTTGGATCCAATGTCGTGATCTTGCCGCGATACAGAATGATATCGGCATATTCAAACCGGGCTGTGCCGGAGGCAAGCGTTGCCGCCAGAAGTACAATAAAAACACGAACTCCATACTTCATAATCAAGTCATTTTATTCCGGCATCAGACAGGCCGGAAATTTAGTTGGCTTTTAGTTTGTTGATTTTTTTTGTTCATCCCGGTCTTTGCTTCATGAGCGGGATGTCTGTCAGGTCTTTGATTTTGATCACTTGCCCGGTTTCTATACTTTTTCGCGCAGCCACGCCGATAAGCATGGACAGGGCGCCGTCTCTTGTGCCGGCCGATTTTGTGGATGGTTTGTCTGAGCCGAAAATGTCTTTCAGCATTTCCTGATCAGCTCCGCCATGGCTCCCTGCTTTGCGCGGCACTTCAATGTCTTCTATTTGTCCTTGTAATGATGAATAGATGATCCGGTCAGATCCTAATCCCCCTTTTTCGGTTCCTTTGGGTATCCAGGGGATATTCTTGGCGGCATCCAGTCTTCCTTTGACACCATTGAAGCCTATTTGCCATCCTTCGTAGGGTGAGTAGGTGGTCAGCGAGTAATTTACAATCACGTTGTTTGCATAACGGATCTGTACCGACATTTTATCATAAATGTCAATGCTTTCCCGATACAGACAGTTGTCGCGTATATATCCGTCAAGGTGCTCATTGTTTACATACAGGCCAACATCTGTCGAACTGGAATGGATATCCCAGTAAAACCCGCAGGATTTTTTATGTGTACAGGTGCGACAGTTGTCACCCCGGAAGGAATTGGCCCCGCCGTAGAAATCAAGTGAACCGTAGGCCATGACTTCGATCGGATCGGCATCCAGACACCAGTTGAGAAGGTCGAAATGGTGGGATGATTTTTGCAGAAGGAGACTGCCGCTAAACTTCTTTTCACCATGCCATCTCCGGAAATAGGAAGCTCCGTGGGAAGTATCGAGGTATTCGTGAAAATCCACGGAAGTAACCTGTCCGATTTTTCCCCCTGAAAGGAGTTCTTTGAGCTTAGAGAAGACGGTGCCGTAGCGGGCATTGAAGCCCACCGTGACCTTCTTTTGATATTTTTTTTCTGCGTCCAGGATATGCGAGCATTTTATTTCGTCGGTGGCCATGGGTTTTTCCGTGATCACGTTTGCTCCCCATTTCATGGACTTGATGATAAATTCGTCGTGATTGGCGTCAATTGTGGAAACGATGACGGATTCAGGCTTTACCGTTTTCATCATTTCGTCGAAATCCGTGAAGACGGGACAATGGAGATTGCTGTATTTTTTTGCATAGTCCAGCCGTCCTGAATTATGGTCGCAGAGTCCAACAAATTCAACCTCGCTTCCCACCACTTCGGGAATCCTTTTCAGCCAGAATAACGTCCCGCGCATGCCGGTTCCCACCAAAGCTATCCGCTTTTTTACGGTGGTTTCCGTTGGGATGCTTTTGGGTATACGGGTAGCAAGCGTCCCGGAAAGCGCCAGCCCCGAGGAAAGGAGGAAGCTTCTGCGTGTGAGTTCTGATGGGG
>CAZAVR010000239.1:0-373 GCA_964488435.1 uncultured Cytophagales bacterium
TGATTGATATTATCAGAACTGCCTACCAGCATCCCCTGTTAACCGAAGAAGACCTGCAGAATATAGCCATTTCCCATCAGGAAACACATATAAAAAAGGGGCAGATATTGCTTCGGGAGGGAGAAGTGGCCAACGCATATTATTTGTTACAAACCGGGCTTATCAGTGCCTGCGTAATCGATTTCGACGGACGCGAAATCATCACTGATTTTTTTGCGGAAGGGGAAATCGTCATCGTACCCACCTCCCTTTTTCAACGGTCTCCCTCGCAGGAAACACTCACGGCACTCACGGACGCCGTTCTTTGGAAAATCGGAATTGAATCTTTTCAATCCATTTATAACAGCATTCCAGGAATCAGTGAATGGGGAAG
>CAZAVR010000239.1:383-6538 GCA_964488435.1 uncultured Cytophagales bacterium
GAAACTGATGAAGGAAAAAACTTTGGTGATGCAGCATGTGCCCCTTAAGCAAATAGCGACCTACCTGGGCATTACAGATACCTCATTAAGCCGAATAAGAAAGGAGATTTCTCAATAACTGGCAGCCGATCAAGGCATTGAGCATATTTCCAGGAAGGCTTGTTTCGTTATACCGATGTCACATGCACCTTCATACAGGCATGGCGAAAGCCTGGGTATTAATTTCTTGTCTTATGACAATCAGATTTTCGGACCGGACATGCTACTTTTGAAAAAACAACCACTAATACTATGGAAAACAAGAAATTCAACCCCGTGACCTGGTTCGAGATCTATGTCGATGACATGGAGAGAGCCACCCATTTCTACGAAGCAGTACTTGACATACAACTTGAGAATATGTCGGATCCCACTGATCAGTCTATGCAAATGAAGTCTTTCCCCAATAACCCGGAACTTAACGGTACCGGTGGAACGCTGGTGAGAATGGACGGAATGACTGCCGGAGGGAGCAACGTCGTGATTTATTTCGGGTGTGAAGACTGCGCCGAGGAAGAAAGCCGTGTTGAAAGTGCCGGCGGAAAAGTGCTTCAGCCCAAAGTCGCCATAGGTGAATATGGTTTCTGCTCCATCGTAAGTGATACAGAAGGGAATACCATCGGACTGCACTCTATGCAGTAATCAACCTTTATAATTACGTTTGTACAGGATTCCGGTTTTGTTGTCCTGCATTATCAAAAAGTATAAAACACAGAATCATGGATCAACCTGCATCTTCACAACTGGAAATCATTATACCGGCTTTCCGCATGCATTCTCACTCCTTCCTGAGTATACTGGAAGGTATCTCTGAGACAGATGCTCAAAAGAGAATAGAAGGAAAAACGAACCATCTGGTTTGGATGGCCGGAAATTTTGTCAACGTGCGCTACGCGTTAGGTCAGGTAATGGGACTGGAAGACAAAGATCCTCATAATGATCTTTTCTACATGGGCAAATCTTTTAGCGAAACTGCAAAATATCCTTCGCTAAAAGAACTGACAACCCATTTTCACGACATTTCCCCCAAGCTTTATAAGCTATTGCTGGCTGCAACACCGGAGCAGCTTGCACAGCCGGTTCCCGTCGATATGGGAATCCCATTCGTAGAGGAAAACCTTCTGAATTTTATCGGCATGTGCATAGGTCGCGAAGATTATCTTTCCGGCCAAATGGCGCTGGTGAGACGTATTCTGGACTATCCCTCCGTACGTTATGACGTCATTCACCCCATCTCCTACTGACCTCTGTTGATTATGGAACCCACGCAAAAAGGCTTTAAGCATATAAACGGAATAGAACTGTATTTTGAAATCTACGGAGAAGGCCGTCCTCTTGTACTCGTTCATGGAGGAGGAGGATCTATATGCTTTGACTTCGCCCGGATAATAGAAAGGCTCTCGCCGGACTTTATGCTGATTGGTGTAGATTTGCAAAACCACGGACGATCCGGCCATCGGAATGTACCGGAAACTTTCGAACAGGATGCAAAGGATGTGACGGCCATGCTCGATGCGCTGGGCATCGAAAAGGCTGCTTTCCTGGGATTCAGTAACGGAGGAAATACCGTGATGCAAATTGCTCATCTTTTTCCGGAGCGGGTGGAACGCATGGTAGTGGCTTCCTCTTTTTTCCGGAGAGACGGCATGCCCGAAGGCTTCTTCGAAGGGATGATGCTTGCCACTATTGACTATATGCCTTCGGCGTTGAAGGAAAATTTCCTCAGGTTGAATCCTGACGAGGAAAAACTCGCCAATATGTTTGAGAAAGACAGTCAGCGCATGATCCATTTCTCAGATTGGGACGAAAGCCTGTTGAAATCTATCAAAGCACCCACTCTTTTTATAGCCGGAGACAAGGATGTGGTCAAACCCGGGCACGCGATGAAAATGCAGGAACTAGTGGAGGGCGCACGGCTGGCCATTTTGCCTGCCGGTCACGGGAATTACCTGATGAACGACGAAAACGGACAACCGGACAACGACCTGATTACTTCAGCCACATTGCTCATCCGGCGCTTTCTTTCCGAGAACGACTGAATGGAATCCGGCGACTACAAGTCTGAGCGAAATTCACATGTCTGTGCAACGGCTGATTTAACGATTTTGAAACAGTTTATTGAGAACCTTTCTCCGTTTTCTCATACAGGCTGGGAGGCTTTCCAGGGCATTTTTCGAGAAAGAACGTTAAAGAAAGGAGAGTATCTTATAAAGTCAGGTCAGAAGGCAAAGGAATTCGGTTTTCTGACCGATGGAATCGTCCGGGCCTTCTTCAGCAGTGAGGATGGGAAAGAATACAACAAACATTTCTTTGTTTCTCCCGGCTTTGTCGGTGGCTATGCTTCCCTGGTATCTGACTCGATCAACCAGATCAGCCAGCAAGCGCTCACCAACTGCAAGGTTTTAATTGCCGAGTACAGCAAACTCAGGCAGCTTTTTGATACCCATCACGACGTCGAAAGAGTAGCCCGCGTGATGGCAGAACAGTTCTTTGTCGATAAGGAACAAAGAGAAATTGAGATTGTGCTGCTGAACGCCGAAGACAGATATGATCTTTTTCAGACCCGTTTCTCGGGAATTGAACAATTGATCCCTCAATACCACATTGCCTCCTATCTGGGGATAACCCCAACACAATTAAGCCGCATCCGAAAAAAACGACTGAAGAGTCATTTATTTACATAGGTAAATGGATTCATCGTTTGCCCGTCTCAAATTTACAGCCATTTACAAACCGGCAAAAATTTGAAACTGACAGACAACATCATTCTCGTTACAGGCGGCTCATCAGGTATCGGGCTTGCGCTTACCAAAAAATTTCTAAGCCTGGGGAACCGGGTGCTTATCACAGGGAGAGATGACAATAAGCTCTCCGCCTTAAAACGTGAATTTCCGCGACTCGACACCTTCTGCGGCGATATAACTCAAGAAAATAGTCTTCTCGACCTGGTACATTATATTACCAATACTTATCCATACCTCAATGTCCTGGTGAACAATGCTGCCGTTCAGTACAATTACCTGTTTGAAGAGGCTCCGAACCTCTCTGACCGAATCACCTATGAAATCAACACAAACCTGACAGCGCCCATCCGGCTTACCCACCTTTTGCTTCCGCACATGAAGTTGAGCACATCTGCGGCGGTCGTTAATATCAGCAGTGCTCTTATTATGGCACCCAAAAAAACGGCTGCTGTCTACTGCGCGACAAAAGCCGGCCTCCACAGTTACTCCAAAACCCTGCGGTATCAACTGGAAGAAACCCCTGTTAAGGTATTCGAAGTCATCCCCCCGTTGGTAGACACACCCATGACGGCTGGCAGAGGCAGTTCAAAATGGAGCAGTGAACAAGTAGCGGATGCGTTTATAAAAAATTTTCGTGACGACATCTACGAAAGTTACTTAGGCAGGGCGAAACTACTCAAGTACCTGCATCGCATTTTCCCAGGTTTTGCTGACCAACTGATGAAAAATGGTTTATGAGTGAAATGAACCAGAAATCATATATCAAACCTTTTCACTTTTCTTCTAAAAATCTCCGTATTATTGGCAAAAATCACTAGAAGGAATTTAGAATTGAAAAGTACGGTCTGTAAAAATCAAAGAAGATGGAAGCTCTTTTAAAAATCTGGAAAACCAGCAGACAAGTTTATGCCGGTTATCTTGACAATTATACCCTTGAACAACTCAATAAAATACCGGAGGGCTTCAACAACAACCTGATCTGGAATATCGGCCATGTCGTCGTGGCACAGCAATCATTAATTTACAAATTGTCGGATCTTCAGATGTATATATCCGACGAACTATTTGAACGCTACAAGCCTGGCACGAAACCGACGGAGACTACTTCGCTGGAAGAAGTAGAGGAACTCCGGCATCTTCTTAACTCACTTGTTGAAAAAACCGAAACAGATCTGAAAGCCGGACGATTTGTCACTTTTCAGGAACGAATGACAAGAATCGGTTTTCTTTTGACTTCTCTGGATGAAGCGCTGGAATTTGTCAATTATCACGAGGGAATACACCTGGGATATATGATGAGCATCCGGAAATTTGTTTAATCAGTATCTGTTGAGGTGTTCCGCCGGCTTGCTTTGTTTTGAAAAGCCTGACGATTTGTGATTGCAGAAAATGAAATACGAGATTGATATCGTCTCCGAATCAGAATATCCCTTTGTACTGGGTATATGGGAGTCATCTGTCCGCGCCACGCACACTTTTTTAACTGAAGAAGACATCGACTATTACCGACCGCGCATATTGAACTCCCATTTAAAAAACCTCCAGCTGAGCTGTATAAGGAAGGGCTCCTCCCATATCATCGGGTTCATGGGCGTGGCAGGAAATAGCCTCGAGATGCTGTTCATTCACCCGGACCACCTCGGTAAGGGGCATGGAAAAATGCTGCTTATGCACGCGATCTACCAGATGGGAATTCATCGTGTAGACGTGAACGAAGACAACAAAAATGCGTTGCGCTTCTATCAGAAAAATGGCTTTCAAATCAGGGGGCGCTCAGATGGAGATGGCTCTGGCAAAGCACATCCCCTGCTCCATCTGGAGCTTAAAAGCTCCAGAATCATCGTACTTCTTCGTTTTTTCAAACGTATAAAACGTTGGTTAACCGTCCACTGAGTCCTTGGAAAATAAGCCATTCCTTATCCACAATCCCGGGATTTCGCCTCCTACCCACACTTAGATGATCCACAGTCTTTGCAGGTAAGGCACCCTTCCTCATAGTGAAGATTGGTAGAATTGCAATTCTGGCATTTTTGTTTCTTCACTTCCGTTCCATCCGGAATATATCGCTTCAGTGCGCGGGCTACCCCATTTTTCCAGGTATTGATCGACTCACTGTCCAATTGCAGGCTATTGATAAGGTCAACCACTTTCTCAATAGGCATCCCGTGGCGCAATGCCCCGGAAATCAGTTTGGCATAGTTCCAGAATTCCGGGTTAAACTTATAGGAAAGACCCTCGATGGTGGTTTTATATCCCCTTTGGTTTTTGTACTGAAAGTCATACCTCGAACTGCCATCCGCCTCTCTGCTTTTAATGATCAATCCGTTATTGACCCATCTCGGGATAAGTATTCCATCTTCGTCATCCGCAAAACCAGTGAATATCTCGTACGGCTTTCCGTCTATCAACCCGATGAAAGCGATCCATTTATCTTTGCTATTCTGAAAACGGACAACATCTGCTTCCAATATGGACGGACGAATCAGGGGAAATGGCGTATGAACCTCGCCTACCTCCGGCTTTTTGGATTCAGAAGCTGATATTAACACCCCTGAGCGGGACCCGTCTCTGTAGACGGTTACGCCTTTGCATCCTGCCTTCCAGGCTTCGACGTAACATTGTTCCACGATCTCCTCTGAAACATCATTCGGCATGTTGATGGTGACGCTGATGGAGTGATCCACCCATTTCTGAATAGCCCCCTGCATTTTGACTTTGCTCAGATAGTCGACGTCGTTGGATGTTGATTTGTAATATGGCGAGAGCTTCACCAGTTCATCGAGTTCCTTCTGCGAGTAATTTTTGGTAGTATCATAGCCCTTCACCTGCATCCACTGTTTAAATCCGTGATGAAACACCACGTACTCTTCCCACGAATCTCCCACCTCGTCTACAAAATCCACCCTCACGCCCTTGTCGTTGGGATTCACCTTTCTTCTTCGCTTGTACACGGGAAGAAACACAGGTTCTATACCGGAAGTCGTCTGCGACATCAGGCTCGTAGTACCTGTAGGCGCGATAGTAAGCAAAGCAATATTTCGACGCCCATATCGGGTCATCTCTTCGTACAGCTCCGGATCCTCCTGCTTCAGACGCAACGCAAAGGGATTGTTTTTTTCTCTCTCTGCATCATATATATCAAAAGCACCCCTTTCTTTCGCTGTCTGTACCGAAGAACGATAGGCCTCCAATGCAAGTGTTTTATGAACATGCACCGAAAAGGCTGTACCTTCTTCACCGCCGTACCGCAATCCCAACGCGGCCAGCATATCACCTTCCGCCGTAATCCCAATACCGGTTCTCCTTCCCTCATTGGCTTTCTTCCTGATTTCCAGCCATAGATTGACTTCGGTCCTCTTGATCTCTTCGTCC
>CAZAVR010000240.1:0-6536 GCA_964488435.1 uncultured Cytophagales bacterium
GGAAAACGTATTCAAACGCCTAAAAGAAAATGCCCGGCTTCCCCGGAAGGAACGCCGTGACAAGATGACCGTTATTTTTGACGCCTCTTTTGAAATCAGGCACTCGATCATCAACGCGACCTTTATCATCGTGGTAGCCTTCCTTCCTTTATTTTTCTTATCAGGTATGGAAGGTCGTTTGCTGGCCCCGCTGGGCATCGCCTTCATCGTGTCCCTGCTGGCCTCGTTGATCGTAGCGATTACGCTTACCCCTGTTTTATGCAGCTACCTGCTTACTAGTGAGAAGCGACTTGAAAAACAACATAACGATAGCTGGCTGGTAGAGAACCTGCAAAAAGTATACGTCAGGCTGTTACGCTGGACGATGCGCTGGAAAAAAATCATGATCACCTCTGTTCTCCTGCTTTTCTGCGCAGCTCTTTTTGCTTTCACCCAACTAGGAAGGAGCTTTCTTCCTGAATTCAACGAAGGGTCTTTAGTTGTAAGCGCAGTTTCGCTTCCCGGAATTTCACTCGAAGAAAGTAATAAAATCGGCACACGGATAGAAGAGGCGCTTCTGAGCATACCAGAAGTTCAGGTTACAACCCGAAGAACGGGGCGGGCAGAACTGGACGAGCATGCCCAGGGCGTAAACGCGGCCGAGATCGATGCACCATTTACATTGGAGAATCGCAGTCGTGATCAATTTCTGGAAGAGGTAAGGGATAAAATGGGAGGAATCTCGGGGGTGAACATTACCATCGGGCAGCCCATCAGTCACCGGATAGACCACATGCTTTCAGGAACCAGGGCCAATATCGCTATCAAAATTTTCGGTACCGACCTGAACAAGATGTTTACACTCTCCAACCAGATCAGAAACGAAATACAAAACGTTCCGGGCTTGGTAGACCTGAGCGTGGAGCAGCAAGTGGAAATCCCGCAGGTCCAGATAAGGGCGAAGCGGCAAATGCTAAACCATTACGGGATCACTATTGGGGAGTTCAACGAGTTTGTAGATGTAGCCTTCGCGGGCGAAGTTGTGTCCCAGATTTACGAAGGGAACAAAACGTTCGACCTGGTGGTGAGATTTGACGACAACAACAGGGGGAAAATAGACCGTATCCGAAATACCTTAATCGATGATGCAGACGGCCAAAAGATACCGCTCTATTATGTGGCTGATATCGTGAGTGCGACCGGCCCCAACACCATCAACCGGGAAAACGTACAGCGAAAGACGGTCGTATCAGCCAACATATCAGGACGTGATCAAAAGAGCGTGGTCGAGGATATCAGGCAGATCGTGGATGAAAAAATCAACCTACCGGAAAACTATCACATCGAATACGGGGGGCAGTTTGAGGCCGAAGCCGAGGCCTCCCAAACCCTGATCGCGACTTCCCTGTTCTCTATTCTGGTGATCTTCCTGATTCTGTATCGGGAATTCAAAACCGTGAAGCTGGCCGGAATCATCCTGATCAACCTTCCCCTTGCGCTTATCGGCGGGGTATTCAGTGTCTATTTCACCAGCGGGATCCTAAGTATTCCCGCTATTATCGGTTTTATCACCTTATTTGGTGTGGCCACGCGAAACGGGATTTTGCTCATCTCTCACTATAACACCTTACGAGAAGAGGGGCTTAGTCTCTATGATACGGTGATACAAGGGTCCAGGGATAGACTCAGCCCGATACTGATGACAGCGCTAACGGCCGGCCTGGCCTTGATTCCTCTCGCCATCGCAGGTGATCTACCCGGTAACGAAATCCAGAGCCCGATGGCAAAAGTGATCCTGGGAGGCCTGCTCACATCTACCTTCCTGAACATGTTTGTCGTCCCGGCAGTGTATTTCCTATCCAATAGCACTACTAAAATTAATATCTAAACTGGCAGGAACTAAAAATGTCCGGAAAATGAAAGAAAGAACAAAAATAACCTTCAAGAAGGGAGCAAAGGAATGCTTATCCGCAATTTGTTTTTTGATGTGTTTCGGGGTTGCAAAGGTGAATGGCCAATCCGAGATAGAAACTATTATCAGCCAGGTGTCCAGGAACAACAAAACGCTGCAGTCGCAATCAAAATACTGGGAGGCCCGGAAAATAGAATTCAAAACCGCCAACAATCTCTACGATCCGACTATAAGCATTGACCATATGCAGGGAACACCGTATATCAGGGCCGGAAACGAGACCGATATCAATGTGGTGCAAAGATTTGACTTTCCTACCGTTTACGGCAAAAGAAAACAAATGGCCGCTGAGCAGGGCAGGCAAAGCGAGTATCTCCTGATTAATGAGAGGCAAAATATTCTGCTTGAAACAATAACAATCTGCATTGAGCTAGTATACAGGAGCAAACTTCAGCAGCAGGTTAGCGAAAGAAAGGCGAAAACAGAAAAATACCTCAGCGATTTTCAGACAAAGCTTAATAAAGGTGAGGGAAATATCCTGGATGTAAACAAGACCCGATTGCTGCTTATAGAAATCAACAAGGAGCAGCAACTCAACCTGTCGGTGGTTAACCAGCTCAACCAACAGCTGACCTCCTTGAATGGCGGGAATGAGATTGTTTTCAACGGTTCAGACTATCCTTTAGCTGAGGCCTTGCCGGATTTTGAATTGTTAGTAGCTCAGATAGAAAACAATGACCCCATGCGTAAAACACTTGAGCAGCAGAGGGCTATTTCTCAAAAACAGATCGAGGTGACCAGGGCGCTCGCACTTCCCCGATTGGATGTCGGCTACCACCAGCAGCGAAATGTAGGTGGAAACCTATACGGCGCGAAGATCGGTATGAATATTCCGATTTGGGAAAACAAGAACCACGTAAGGCAACGCCAGATGGAGCTGTCAACCGTCGTGCTGCAATTGGAGGGATACAAAAATGATTTTTTCTACGCAACCCGGCAATTGTATGAGGCCTACTTCAACCTGGAAAAAACACTGGAGGAATATCAGACCGTTCTTAGCTCGCTCAACAGTGTAGCACTGCTGGATAAAGCATTGGAGTTGGGTGAGATCTCTACCATTGAGTACTTCCTGGAAACCAACTATTATTATGAAGCAACCCAAAACTATCTTTTTACCGAAAAAGAGTACCACCAGAAAATAGCCGAATTGAACAAATTTAAACTCTAGAGGAGCTAAATGAATCGTCTTTTATCAAGTATCACCGCTCCCTTTCTAGCTTTGCGGAATAAAACCTTCACCAAACTTTATTTGGCGCAGATAGCGAGTCTATTTGGTGATGCGTTCACATGGCTGGGGTTAGCTTTACTTAGCTATCAAATAAGCCCTGAACGGTCCGTCATCATTCTTTCTTCTGCATTAACACTAAGGGTAGCAGCCTATATTATTTTCTCACCTTTTGCTGGAGTAGTATCCGACAGGATACCAAGAAAACGCATACTAGTGATCACTCAGTTTTTTAGAATGATCATTGTAAGCCTACTCCCTCTCGTGACCTTTGAATGGCAATTGTATGGGTTAATCTTTTCTCTAAACATTTTCGCTGCTTTCTTTACTCCTACCTACCGGGCAATTATCCCACAAATCGTTGACTCAAAAATATATAGGGAGGCCAATGGATTATCTATGGCAACATTTCAGCTTTTAAGTGTTTTTGGGCCTGCGCTAGCAGGAATTGCGGCAGTTTGGCTAGGGGCTCAGCAGATTTTTCTGGTAAATGGTTTATCATTGTTAATAGCGCTGATACTAGTCATTGCTATCCCTTTCTCAGAATTGCAAAAGGGAGCTGAAAAGGGACTTGGTAAAAGTAGCGAGGCCTTAAGCGAGATATCCGAAGGGGTTACTTTGTTGTTCAGGAATAGAACTCTGCGCTTTGCGTTAAGTATCGAATTCATTTCTGCACTCGCTGGGGCAATGGTACTTGTCAACACAGTAAGCCTTATCAAGACATCTTTGCTGTTGGATGATAAACATTACGGTTGGATTATGTCAGTGTTCGGAGTAGGCGGAGCTATTACTGCATTCCTACTGGGAAGTATGGATAAATCAAAGACACGTAGCATTTCGTTGATAACGGGGGCTCTTTTAATTGGTTTTGTTATTTGTTTTGCCAATTTCGTCTCATATAGCGGCTTGTTGCTACTTTGGGTTTTGGCCGGCATAGGTCAAACTCTGGCGGACATGCCTTCAGAAACATTGATTGGGGAAAATATTCCGCCAAAGGATCAAGGGAAGGTTTACGGAACTCATTTTGCTTTCTCCCACTTATGGTGGGCAATCGCGTATCCAATAGCCGGGTTTATTGGCGCGCGGTTTCCGAGCAGCAACTCAACCTGTCGGTGGTTAACCAGCTCAACCAACAGCTGACCTCCTTGAATGGCGGGAATGAGATTGTTTTCAACGGTTCAGACTATCCTTTAGCTGAGGCCTTGCCGGATTTTGAATTGTTAGTAGCTCAGATAGAAAACAATGACCCCATGCGTAAAACACTTGAGCAGCAGAGGGCTATTTCTCAAAAACAGATCGAGGTGACCAGGGCGCTCGCACTTCCCCGATTGGATGTCGGCTACCACCAGCAGCGAAATGTAGGTGGAAACCTATACGGCGCGAAGATCGGTATGAATATTCCGATTTGGGAAAACAAGAACCACGTAAGGCAACGCCAGATGGAGCTGTCAACCGTCGTGCTGCAATTGGAGGGATACAAAAATGATTTTTTCTACGCAACCCGGCAATTGTATGAGGCCTACTTCAACCTGGAAAAAACACTGGAGGAATATCAGACCGTTCTTAGCTCGCTCAACAGTGTAGCACTGCTGGATAAAGCATTGGAGTTGGGTGAGATCTCTACCATTGAGTACTTCCTGGAAACCAACTATTATTATGAAGCAACCCAAAACTATCTTTTTACCGAAAAAGAGTACCACCAGAAAATAGCCGAATTGAACAAATTTAAACTCTAGAGGAGCTAAATGAATCGTCTTTTATCAAGTATCACCGCTCCCTTTCTAGCTTTGCGGAATAAAACCTTCACCAAACTTTATTTGGCGCAGATAGCGAGTCTATTTGGTGATGCGTTCACATGGCTGGGGTTAGCTTTACTTAGCTATCAAATAAGCCCTGAACGGTCCGTCATCATTCTTTCTTCTGCATTAACACTAAGGGTAGCAGCCTATATTATTTTCTCACCTTTTGCTGGAGTAGTATCCGACAGGATACCAAGAAAACGCATACTAGTGATCACTCAGTTTTTTAGAATGATCATTGTAAGCCTACTCCCTCTCGTGACCTTTGAATGGCAATTGTATGGGTTAATCTTTTCTCTAAACATTTTCGCTGCTTTCTTTACTCCTACCTACCGGGCAATTATCCCACAAATCGTTGACTCAAAAATATATAGGGAGGCCAATGGATTATCTATGGCAACATTTCAGCTTTTAAGTGTTTTTGGGCCTGCGCTAGCAGGAATTGCGGCAGTTTGGCTAGGGGCTCAGCAGATTTTTCTGGTAAATGGTTTATCATTGTTAATAGCGCTGATACTAGTCATTGCTATCCCTTTCTCAGAATTGCAAAAGGGAGCTGAAAAGGGACTTGGTAAAAGTAGCGAGGCCTTAAGCGAGATATCCGAAGGGGTTACTTTGTTGTTCAGGAATAGAACTCTGCGCTTTGCGTTAAGTATCGAATTCATTTCTGCACTCGCTGGGGCAATGGTACTTGTCAACACAGTAAGCCTTATCAAGACATCTTTGCTGTTGGATGATAAACATTACGGTTGGATTATGTCAGTGTTCGGAGTAGGCGGAGCTATTACTGCATTCCTACTGGGAAGTATGGATAAATCAAAGACACGTAGCATTTCGTTGATAACGGGGGCTCTTTTAATTGGTTTTGTTATTTGTTTTGCCAATTTCGTCTCATATAGCGGCTTGTTGCTACTTTGGGTTTTGGCCGGCATAGGTCAAACTCTGGCGGACATGCCTTCAGAAACATTGATTGGGGAAAATATTCCGCCAAAGGATCAAGGGAAGGTTTACGGAACTCATTTTGCTTTCTCCCACTTATGGTGGGCAATCGCGTATCCAATAGCCGGGTTTATTGGCGCGCGGTTTCCGGGCAGCAACTTCCTTATCGGCGGTCTTCTTACGCTGTCTGTGGCAACGATAGTCATTTTCTTATTAAAACCATCTGGTGGCTATCATACGTCAAGGTAAAACTGACTTTTGATTATTTACCAATAAATTTTACAAAAGAAAATAGAAATTTTATAACAAGAAAAATAGGCACCAACCCTAAGTTTACTCCTAATTATAGGTGTAAAAATCCTGTCTCCGGTTTTGGGGAAGCTATCCCTGTAACTCTTTTTCAAGAATTGTAGGCTTTCTCAAGTTACCCAAAACCGTTTTTTGAATTATTAAACTAAACCATAACAATCATGTTACAAACTAGATTTGAAGATTGCATCAAAGCCTGCCAGGAATGTGAGATTATTTGTAATCAATGTGCTATAGCATGCCTCGGTGAGAAAGATGTGGGTCATTTGGCGTCCTGTATTCGACTTAATCTGGAATGTGCAACGATTTGCGCAAC
>CAZAVR010000241.1:0-6510 GCA_964488435.1 uncultured Cytophagales bacterium
GAGAATTCTTAATCAAATGAGCACTGTGCGGAGAATCATCTTTTTCCTGTCTGAGATTCTGTTTGGCGGCTTGAAGGATGCCCAAAGCATTACCCTGCTGCGTCTATTCCTACTGATCACGCTGGGTATCAGCCATAGCGAGGCTCAAACAAAAACCGGAGATGACCCTTCCCAGTTTATGGCCGATCTGAAAAAAGTGATGGAAACCGGGAAAAACCCGAATTACATCAAGGCTTTCCAGGACCTGGAAGGAATCTGGTCGGGACAACTGAACCAGACACAACAAAAAGAGTTCATGGGAATCATTCAGCGGCTCGGTAAAAAAGGACAAAAGGCGGGCCCCGTATTTCAGCTGCTTATGACCAACCTGGCAACAGTCACACGTCAGCAAGGTGATATCAATGGATTCCTGATCATGCATGATCATGCTGCAGATAAATATGATATAAAAACCTTCCTCAAGATCCTGTCGTCTTCACAACTTGTACTTGAGAAAAAACAGCTTTTCCATTCCAACTATAACAAACTCTATCTGCTTTCCGGCCAGTATCGCTTCAGGTTCGATGCTGCAACTGCTGAAAATAAACAAGGACAGCCGATACCTTCCGACGACGGGTGGGGATCCGTCACAGCCGATTCCCTGGGTATTCAAATGCCCTCTGCACAAACGCTTCCCATCGTAAGCGGCTCCCTTCTTGATCTGGAGAATGCGACTTTTGCCATAGTAACCCCGCACGACTCTGTAACCTTCGGGCCAAGCAGCGGAAGTGTTTCTCTGAGCGACGGTATCTTCGTCGGTAAAAACGGTAAATTCTTTTGGCCGGATGGCAAAACTTACGCGGAGTTTGACGCCTTTTCTTTTCAGACAAGTAATTCGAAAATTTCGGCTGACAATGTAAAACTTCACGACAGCCGTCTGGCTGAACCGGTACAGGGGTCCTTTCTTTTTCAAAGCGTAAAACATGCCAAAGACGGGGCTACGTATCCGTACCCCAGATTTATCTCCAACGGAAATAACGCCAGGCTGAATTCAGTCAGAAAAAGCGTCATTTATAAAGGCGGATATTCACTGATTGGCAGCGAAGTATTCAGTACATCTCAGCTCAACGAACCATCCGAGATCACGGTTACATTCAAAGACAAAGTCGCCTTCAAAAGTCGCAGCCGTCAATTCTCGCTCAAAGATTCCACGATCAGTGCAAAAATGGCCGAATTTTCGATGCCGGTTGGTGTCGACTCAGTGTATCATCCGGGCGTAGACCTGTTCTATAGTGACGACCAGGGATTCGTAAAGCTCAATAAAGCTTCCAAAACGAGCTATGCACGCCTTCCTTACGTGGACAGCTACCATAAAATGTTTATATGGTCCGACGCGGCGCGATGGCATTTCAACAAAGAAAAGATTGATTTTTATATTATATCAGGTAAGTCTGTTTCAGCCGCTGTACTTGAATCATTTGATTTTTTCAAAAAAGAAAGATTTCAAAAACTTGCCGAGCAATTCGGGTTTAATCCTTTGCTGGTGGCAGCAAACTACATCCAAACTAAAAAGAAGCAGGTATTTCTTCCGGAAGAGCTTGCTGCCGCTTCGCGCCTTAATCCGAGCATTGTCAGAAAATCGTTGGAACAACTTACACTGGAGGGCTATTTCCAGTACAACAAGCCAACCGATGAATATGCGATAACCCGAAAAGGCGCGTCGCAAATCTTGTCCAACTTTGACAAGAACGACTATGATAACTTCCGGATACACTCTTTGTTTCCGTCCAACCAGGAGCTCGCCAACATAAGCATATCGCTTAAAGACACACTGATGACTATCAGAGGAGTGGAGCAGTTTGTCATCAGTGATTCTCTTAAAATACTCGGCGTACCTTCTGACAAAAAAATTGTAATGGGCCGCAACAGGAGTTTTAATCTCAATGGAAGGCTTCAATCCGCCAATTATAAGTTCACCGGGTCCAATCTGAGATTTGACTACGACAAGTTTTTCGTCAACCTGAACCAGGTCGACTCCATCACCTATACGCCGAGGGAAAAATATGCCAAAGGGATGACCAGCGAGGTGGGTGGGAGTGTACAATATCAAAAGGGAGGGACCTTTTATTTCAGTGATGCAAAGAATAAATCAGGCAGTCAAAAGAATACCAGCGGATCACCCCGTATCGTGATGCCGGAGGGCCTTACCGTGTATTTCAACCAGGAAGAGCGCGGACTATTGAAGTATCCTAAAGATGTATCTTTCAAGATTCCAAAGCTGGACTATGACGGCCTGGATAAGCGTGACGTGGAATTCGCGGGAACTTTCTCCTCTGGCCATATACTTCCCCCGCTGAAAACCATCCTGAAAAGTATGCCGGATAATTCATTGGGTTTCCATTACCGGTCACCATCCACTGAAATCCTGAAGCTCTATAACGGCAAAGCAACATTAAAGCTATCAGATACACTTACCATGGATAACAGTGGTCTAAGGACAGCAGGGATGATCAGCTACCTGGCTGCAAGCATCCCGGCCCGCGAACTTCTGATGACTTCTGATTCGCTGGTCGCATCAGGAACTCAGGCTACCATCAAAGAAACCACGATAGGGAAGTCTTACTTCCCGAAAGTAGACATTAAAGAATACAGGCTGAAATGGACGCCTGCTGCTGATAGTATGACCATTGAAAGTAGCTCCAGCGCATTTGCCTTTTATAACGGAAGTACCAAGTTTGACGGTGGGCTGCTTCTTCGCACCTCAGGACTTTACGGGTCAGGTATAGTCAAACGATCAGATGCCGAACTCTCTTCCCGGGATATAAAATTCGGGAAAGAAGGGTTTCTCGCCAAGACCACTCAGATCAGGATTGGTGATATCGGAAAGGCAGATACAGCTCCTATTCTTCTTGGGAAAAACGTAGATGCCGATTTCAATGTACTAAAAGGCATCACCGACATCTCCACGCCGGCTGAAGGTTTTGAAAGTGACTCTTCCGGATTGGAATTCCCCTACGCAGCCTACAAGACTTCCATCAGCAAGGCCCAATGGAATATCAAGACCAAGACAATCAACATGAAAGGCGACGTAAAAACTTCGCTTTTCACCTCACTTGTTCCCGAACAGGAAGGACTCAAATTCAATGGTTCAGCAGCCATATATGATATTACAAAAATGGCGCTCAATGTAACCGGTATTCCACATATCAAATCAGCAGATGTAAAAATCATCCCTGATAAAAAAGGAGTAAACATTCAGAAAGATGGCGTCATACTTCCACTGACCAATGCCCGGATCGAAATCGATACGCTGAATGTCTCCCATCGTATGCGCAATGCGAATATCAGGATACTATCCAGCAACCGGTTCGAAGGCTCTGCCACCTATCAGTATGTAACCATACTCAAGGATACCTTTAACATAAAAATGGAGAATTTTGAACTTCATGAAAAGGAAGTGCAGCAAGCGGTAGCCTCCAGCAGAAACCGGTCGGCGGCGGCTGTCAGCCTTACCCCTCCAAGCTACTATACTACAGCCAGAGCCGCTGTGAATGAACAGGACGGACTTATGCTGGCTCCAGGTATCGCCTTCAGGGGAGATGTAAATCTTATTTCTTATGAGCCCTCTCTGATACTTGACGGATTTTTGCGCCCTCAGCTGAAACCCCGGAAAGAGCTCCAGGGGTCATGGATTCCCTACAAAGGAAAACCCGGAGAAAACGTAACGGTCACTATTGATAAAAATCTGAGAAATGAAATAGATCAGCCTCTTTTTGCAGGGCTGCATTTCAAGGCATTGGGTGGAATTTATCCGACCTTCCTGTCACCCAAGGAGTCGGAGTCGGATGAAGATCTCTTTTTAGCTGTGGGAGCCATGAATTATGACAGTACGGGCGCTTTCTCTGTTGTTCCGGCAGCGAGTGCCAATACCGTGTCGTCGCTAAGTTTTCATGACAAAAAAGGATTGATGCAAATGACCGGTGTGCTCAACTTCTCTTCTTCTCCATGGATCGTCGCCGCGGGAATAGGAGAAGCGCAAATCGACAGTGGGCGGTATGAGTTCAATGCGCTGACAGCCCTGAAACTTCCTGTTCTCGCTCCTGTTCTGCAAGTGATGGCCAAAAAAATAGTTCAGACCAATCTTAACGAACAAAACAGCGACCCGGCTGAAGGAAATGCAGAACGCCTTACTTTAAAGCTTGCTGCTCTGATAGGCAGGAAAGATGCCGAAGCCCATATAAAAAAGTCGGCTGCAGAGTACAAACCTCTGTTCCAGGCCGCACCCGCTCTGGATGCCCAGATCGCTCTATCCAATGTAAGACTGAAATGGTCTGAAAAGCACAACGCCCTTTACTCTGTAGGTCCCATCGGCGTATCACATTTTTCTCAAAATGACATCAATGCGAGAATGGAGGGCTTTTATGAAATCAGGCGTGCAGATACCGGAGACGAGTTCAGCCTTTACCTGGAAGTGACTCCGGATGTATGGTACTTTTTCGAATTTGCGCAGAAACAGCTGGGTGTCTTTTCATCTGACATGGAGTTCAATGACCTTGTTCTGGCCAAAGCAAAAAGCGCAAAGACAAAAGATATGGAGCTTATTCCCCTCGGCCCCGAGGACAAAAACACTTTTGTGAGCCGTTTCAATGAATACTACTCTCCTCCCAAAAAAGTGACCAAAAAACCGGTAAGGACAACCGTTCAGAAAAAAGCCGCTCCGCCCAAGACGCCCGCAACCGCCTCACCGGCAGCCCCCCCTGCTTCGAATACACCCAACCCGGGAACATCTGCTCCCGCAGTCGCCCAACCGACAGTGGAGCCTAAAAAGACGGAACCCAAAACACAACCGGCTAAAAAGCCGGCACCTGCCTCAGACGATGATGGTTTTTGATTGGTCTTTTCTGCGCCTTGCGCAGACCACTTCGTTAAAAAAAAGCCCGGTTCTTAAAAATAGCCTGACGATGTATGGCGAAGCGATGCTTTCATACGTACAGCTTTTCAGGTAAGTATAACCGTCAATCCCCTCGCTCCGTGCGCACCTATAACCAGAGATTGCTCTATGTCAGCCGTTTTTGAAGGTCCTGCTATGAAAGCTCCCCACCCTTCCGTGACAGCCCCTATTTTTTCAAAGGCATCGTGCATGTTGTTCACAATGCCGCTCTTAGGCAACACTATGACCAGGTATTGAGTAATAAATGGCAAGACCCTTTGAGCCACGTGCCTGTCGCTGATCCAGATTGCTGCGTTTTCAGCAACGCCGGTTTCTGCCTGTAATACGACCAGATTCACGGTCTCGAGCGCATGAGGATCCTCTACATTCAAACTAAAGTCTGCCCAATTGGCCAGTTCCGGAATGGCAGAGGCCTTTCGGAGCATCGAAGGAAACTTCAGATCCAGTATTTCCCGAAGCCCCGCATATCCATCCAGATCAACGGCTTCCCCTCCTATTGCAGCCAATACATCCCGAAATTTCTGTACCGGATCCTGGTACTCACTTTCGAATCTGTCTACTACCGGCAAATCCACTGACTGAGGCTTCGCAGCCCGGATCCTGGCTAGTATATCTTCCCTTGACGCCATTTTTTTGATTATTATTCAACAGCTCAGACACCTGTTTCGGGTGCCCAAAACGCGATGCTTTTACCTGATTAATTTCGTGTCCGATTCTTCACATACCACTCGCGGAAGCTATCCTCCGGAGGTTCAGGCATTTCCCGTTGTTTGTACCAGGGGTTCAGCGGATTATTCACCAGAACAGGAGCCAGTTTCATCAGCGACCTGCCCACCTTCCCGCCCCATTGATAAAAACGGGGATGACTCAATACCGTATTCATGACCTTGATCCCTGCCACTTTCGCCGAGGGGACATAACCCTCCTGTGCCAGAATCTGTCTCCAGCGGTAAAGCTGATAATGAATGTCAATTTTTACCGGACAAACATTTGTACAACTCCCGCATAATGTACTTGCAAAGGGCAGGTCCGCGTTCTTCTTCATGTCAAAATTAGGCGCAAGAATAGAACCAATGGGGCCTGGCACTACATGATGATAACTATGTCCACCGCTTCTGCGGTATACAGGACAGGTATTCATACAGGCGCCACAACGGATACATTTAAGCGAATTTCTAAAATCCGACCGGGCCAGTTGTTCACTTCGGCCATTATCCACGATCACAATATGCATCTCCTGTCCCTCCCGGGGTTTCCTGAAATAACTGCTATAAGTAGTGACCGGCTGTCCGGTAGCACTCCTGGCCAGCAACCTCAAAAAAACCCCCAGGTGCTTTTCTTTAGGGATGAGCTTTTCAAAACCCATGCTGGCAATATGTATTTCAGCCAGATGTGCACCCATATCCGCATTGCCCTCGTTAGTACAAACCATAAATCCCCCGGTTTCAGCTACGGCAAAATTCACACCTGTAAGTGCAGCACGGCGCGTCACAAACATTTCTCTAAGGTGCTGTCTCGCTGCTTCTGTAAGATATTGAGGATCTGTAGCTCCTTCCTCTGTGCCAAGGTGCTCGTGAAAA
>CAZAVR010000242.1:0-6493 GCA_964488435.1 uncultured Cytophagales bacterium
AGATAATAAATGAAATCAATTTTATCTATAGTTTAATAGTTTTTATCTATACCTAAAGCCCGACATCCGGCTTTCCCGCCTATTTGGCTGTATTCAACCGCCTGTTGACAAAATCCACCCCCTGCCTGCATTGATCCTTTAATGCGGTCTTTATCTCATGACTGGTTGACTTGTCAGTAAGGGCGATAGCGGACATAAAAAACTGTCTTGCTCTCATCAATTGGGGCTTTGTAGCGGCTCGGTTGTTGGCCATTGACACACCGTAGTTATAATATTCTGTGATAAGCGCATTGGGATTGTCACGGTTGTACTGGTAAGCATGCTGAGCGATCCGCAAAGCGCGGTCGTTGTCACTGAGTTGAAGCAAAACAGCTAAAGAGTCGCTGTGATTGAGGTAAGGCAACCTTTCCATATCCAGGTCTATGCGATCTGCTGATGCAGTGAATGCCTCTATTTTGAGCGGGCGATTCTCAAACTGAAAAACAGGATCAGCAGGCAAATGATCCAGCATAAAAGTCGCAGGTGCACCCAGAAAGTACTTCAAATCCAGCCTTCTCACAAAACGCCCGGAGGAAGCCCCCGTAGCCTCCAATAAATTCGTCGCCCAGAACAAATCAAAAAGCCGCCAGGTTGAGTCCACGTAGACCGCATTCCATACATGATTAGACTCTGTGAATTTATCTCCCGGTTTAAAATTCAAATACTTCACATAGCCTTCTATACGAAGGTTAGGAATCTTCAAGATCTTACAGAAATCGGTAACAATATTTGAAAACTCTTCACAAAGCCCCATTCGGGTTTTAATTGACTCAGCCGTAGTCATCGGATATCCGCTTTCAAAAAAACGAACAGAGTCGGAATACATATTCTTATTTTACCAAAGCAACAGCATCTTCAGGTGTTCTTTTTTGTCACTGGTCAATTCCGCAATATTCCTGGCGAGTTCGGGTAAGGTCTGCACTTTAGAAAGGTCGCGCGAGGAAAATTTATCAGCGATGGATTTTGCGTTGTCCGCCTGCTGTCCGAATAACGGGCACGCTGCCAGGGAAAGATAAAAAAAGAACAGGAGAAGAAGTTTTTTCATAGATTTTGGGGAGGCCAGGGACGTCGGAAAGGTTCTATAATACTGCAATAAAATAAAAAGTCCGTTAAAAGCAGAAAAGAATCGATGATCCGGTTGATTCAAAATAGCCGGCCTCCCGGCGTAAAAAACCGCCTATACCTGCGATTCTCCGTAGAACAGGCCTTCTTCAATAAACTCTTTCGAGGCAGAGAGACAACTACTTTTGACCAATCGCTGTTTAATTTCCTCATAGAGAAAGTAAACCGGTATAAATTTTCGAATTTAGTAGCGGTAAAGCTCCGGCTTTCCGAAAAGCGAGTTGGAATCTTAAAGAAATACTTTTCATGAACTGTCACGGACTATGAATCGGAGAGAATTTTTTGCTTTATCTGCCGGAGTTTCTGTCGCTGCCGGCCTTCCGGCGAGGGCGGAGTCGAATCCGCCAATTCCCATTATCGATGCACACATCCATCTATTCGACACCGGCCGTCCCCAGGGCGTTCCGTGGCCTGATAAATCTGATAAGCTACTTTTCAAACCTGCATTACCGGACCGGTATCGTGACATAACAGGTCCGTTTGGAATTGTGGGAGCCATTGTGGTAGAAGCGAGTCCGTGGCTCGAAGACAACCAGTGGGTCCTTGATACGGCAGAAAAGGACAAATTGATCGTCGGGATCATCGGCAATCTGGAACCCGGCAAGCCGGACTTCGGTAAACATCTCAGGCGTTTTGAGGCCAATCCCCTGTTTCGTGGGATCCGTTATGGCGCGATCTGGGGGTATGATATTGTCAGTCAGGTCGATAATCCAGGGTTTATCTCAGACCTGAAATCCTTTGCACGTAATCAGCTGGTATTGGATACGGTCAGTTCCCATGTCAACCTATTGACCGCAGTGGTGAAGTTAACCGATAAAGTTCCGGATTTGAAGGTAGTGATCGATCATGTACCGCACATATCCATTCCCGACGAGGCGACGCAAAAAATTTATGAAACCACGCTCAGAGAAATCGCCAAACGGCCAAATGTTTACGTAAAAGTCTCGGCAGTACTTCGCCGTGTCAACGGAGAAATCCCTACCGACCTGGATTTCTACCGTCCGCGGCTGGATGAGATTTTTGATATTTTTGGTGAAAATAAGTTGATATACGGGAGTGACTGGCCCAACAGCGACCAATGGCTTCCTTTTGAAGACGGATTCAATCTGGTAAATGCGTATTTCAAAGAAAAAGGCCGAACAGCCAGCGAAAAGTACTTCTGGAAGAATTCTGTCAAGGCCTATTCCTGGAACAAACGTGATGGCTCACAACCGGGTTGATGCTGGTGTTCTTATGTCAAATCAGCTTGCTCTCGCCGATGTCACGCAAAATCTCCTCTGTTACCAGCACCAAACGTTCTTCAATTTGCTCCGTGAGTAATTTCAAATCATTGAAGTCGGGTTTTTCAATTAAAACAGCCTCAAGAATAGCATAGGCAGGCTTGATTACCCTGCCCGCATTCCAGGTTGTGGTTTTAAAGTATTGCCAATACTTATCCTGTACGGGAATGGTCTGTCCGAGCAGCCAAACTTCAAATCGCATTTTCGAATGATTAAGAACGAGCCCCATTTTCAGCTTCCTCTTTTTCAGATCATCGTTCGAGTAGTAAAAATAGGTGTAATCCATATAGCCCTGGAAGAGGCTTCCAAAAGAATAGCGCTCGGACAGCCTCTTTGACAAGCTATTCCCCAGGCTCATCACAAACTTGACAAGCCCGGTGTAGGCTTCCTGTATATCCCCCCGGTCCAGCTGCTCCTTGTATAGTTCAACGTAGTGATTGAAGTCTTTCATTTTCTGATTTACTTTGTCCGAACACCTTCCTGTAAATTGGGGAGATCGTAAAATACACTAACAATGAGACGCTCGAAAATTCACAAAGAAGTGATGTTTTCCGCTAAAGGGTGTCCGGCTTTCTGGTATCGATGAATTCATATTTTCTCTTATTCATACTCATGGCCAGGGCTTTTGAATTAAACTTAATCTGGTCTTTGCTCAAAACCTTGTACCTGTAAATATCGGTCTTCCCGGATGCATCGTGAAATTCATGAAATTTCCCACCCTCAATCCACCAGTTTCCCGTCTCCGAAGCACTCTCCCATTTTCCTTCCTCCCTAAATTGAAACTTCAGAATAAACGTCCCATCTTCCGACCGGATCATTTCCCAGCTTTTTTCAACACCCTCGATTTGCTGCCCGACTTCAGAACCTGTCCACACACCGGCAAGTCTCGGATCTATTTGCTTTCCGTTCGAAAGCATCTTCATGGGTGTGGAGCATGAAACTAAAACAAGGAGACACAGTAACGTAGAAAAAAGATTTGATGTTTTCATCTGATTGGAGAGTACTTTCATTATTTTGAGATTGTAAAAATTAAATCCTGCCTTCACTTCGCTGTCCCTTGAAACAAACAGACCTGTAACGCAAAGGTTTAGTCTGCTCATCCTAATCCGGCTGCTACTAAAGTAGATTCAGGATCAAAGAATAGGGTTTCTCCTACATATATACGCAAAAGGATTCTTTTTCGATAAGTTCTTGTATAAAAATCTTTGAAATACAATAGGGTGTCCTGATAGTTGTACCGGTGGTTGCCTCCCCGCCGGCGCTGGTTTTAACCAGTGCCAATATTGAAAAGTTGCAAACATCGGATCCGTTGGTGCCGGTTTGCAACTCCTGCCTCCTATGGAAAAGGCGACAAAGTAGAATCAGTGGCTTTTTTTGCAGAAATAATGCGTAACTTTTATAGATATAGTGCTCTTCCTTACCCCCTACTCTTTCACCACCTTTGCTAACCGCATGGTTCCGTTCCGGAAATGAGCGCGAATCAAATAGATTCCAGGCTGCAGGGTGGTCATATCGACTGATTCATTGGCAACTTGTATAGTTTTACGCGCAACAACGCGCCCTTCCTGGCCGACCAATTCTATATGGCTTACCGATCTCCAGTCAGATATCTTCAACTGAATCCGATTACCGGTCGGATTGGGATAGACGCTAAACCATTCGCCGTCAAATTCCAGGCTAATCATCTTACTGAACGCTGAAGTACGATCGACATCAATCATATTCAGCCGGTAATAATTGACACCATTGGCAGGGAACCGATCCATAAAAGTGTAATGCTTAACGGCAGAACTCTCCCCGGCCGCACGCACGCTTCCTATCTTCGACCAACTTTTAAGATCTGCGCTTCTTTGCACCTCAAACCGTTCACTTTCCTGCTCACCGGCGGTTTGCCAGGTCAGGAGAGCAGCGCCTTCCCTCTTCTCCGCTTTGAAAGCAATCAGGTTGACTGGAAGCGGTGAACAGGCTACATTCACCACAAAAGTCGTCTCCACGGGTGCACCCACCCCATTGGAAACCGACGCGGTAACGGTAGTGTTGCCTTCCGGGAAATCATAAGGAAATGAAATGGGCGATTCACCTACCAGATAGGTAGCCTGCGGACCGGGACAGCCTGCCGTCGTAACACTATAGCTGGCAGTTGCCGAACATCCGGGACCGGCCCCCGATAAACTGAGCGAGGGAACTTCCGGCGTAGCTGTAATTTGCGGTGCGGATGTAATTTCTGTAACTGTCGGACTCCCCGGACCCGCTGAAGGGTCATACGTCTGAGCGACTACATTACTTCCCTGACTGATCGTACCCTGATTGGAAACACTGCACACATCACTGGCGATGTTGCTGTTGATCGTGGCCCTGAAAACAATCGTGAGCGTTTTACCGGCAGGTAAGGTAAATCCGCCACCCGTTCCGTTCACTAAAATCTCCTCACCGGCATTGGTGCGTAGTGCACCCATGTTTAAGGAGGGTAAGCGACTTAAATGTTTGTCAGAAGTTTTGGATTGAACAAATTCCTCCGCTTCATCTTGTCGGGTATTTTCTGTATCGGCAAGCCGTTCGGACGAACCCAGACGAAGTGCCGGATTGGAGGGGAGAGGCGTAGTGGATCCGAATGCAAACACACCTGCGCCGCTTTGCCACACATTTCCTGCGGTGTTTGAATTCGCAGTCCAGTTCGCCCCAACGTCTGCACCTGCTCCGTCCATCTGGATTCTCGTTCCTACATTACCACCCGCAGCGGGTGAACCGGACCTGAACCGGGCGATCGGGTTTGTAGCAGAACCTATCACATTGCCCACAATATTGACCGATATTTCACCATTGTAAAGGTAAGCCTCCGAGTCCGTAGACGCTGCTCCCACTGCGTTGACATCGATATTATACAACGCGCCAGTGGCGAAGCCATAAAAAATATTATTCTTGATCGTCGTATTCAGGCGAGCTCTTACATTCGATACATTCTCAATCTTTATTCCTGTTGCCAAAGAACCCATCCCGTTCAACAAATTGTTTTCAATCCGTACCGTCCCTCCGGCTCCGGTAGTAGCTCCCTGAGTAGTCAATCCCTCGGCATGAACAACAATTCCGGAGCCAGGCGCTCCCAATGAAGCTACAGTATTTCCAGAAATTGTCCCTTCCAGCCGTGCGTTTTCCGACGCCGAGATACTGACCACATTCCCTTCTCTACTTTTGATGTTGTTGTTGATAATATTAAACCTGGCGTCTGCGCTTCCGACCACGCCTATGGCAATGCCGGTCCCTCTGTTTGCTCCCGGATCTATCGACGTACCGGTCACGTCGGACTTCATCAACGCCGTACCTTCTCCAATGACCTCAATGCCCGGAACCTGGCAATTTGTAAAGTTGCTTCCCATAATTTTGGTACTCATGCTGGCCAAACCTGACCCGACAATTGAAATCCCCGCTCCCTTCAGAACATTGTTTACGGTCATATTATTAGCCGTTAGCAATATCGATCTCCCGGTAATATTGTAAAGAAGTACGCCTCGCCCTGAAGGTGATTGAATGGTCGTGTTGCTGATTATATAATTTCCGCTGGCCTCTGTGGCATAGACTCCACCCTCTTCCAACCCATTCGTCCCACACCCGCTGATCGACGAATTGGAAAGTGTGAAACCGTCCGCCGACACCAGATTGACCCCTTGTTGCTTGGTTGTGCCGCTGATGCGTATGTTATCCAGAACCAGGCCTTTGCTATTGTCGGCATGAACAGCCGCATAACAATTTGCGTTAGCTCCTTTTGCTATTTCAGCTCCTGTTGTGGTATTGGCGTTGACAAAACCGACATAATTTAAAGACACCCCGTCTGCATAACTCAATTCGACCCCCCGCTTCTCAATATTCTGGATTGTACCGCCCGATGCTGTCGTTCCCCCACCCGTTACGCTAAACGCACCCTCAGTATTCTTTATTATGATCCCTTTTTCACCGCCAGAAGCCGAAATTGAATTCAGCGCGACTGCCAGATAAAGCCGACTGCTGACTCCAACTCCTTCAATTTGCAACGCCTGGGCGTTGGTTGCCGACAATGA
>CAZAVR010000243.1:0-6476 GCA_964488435.1 uncultured Cytophagales bacterium
TCCTGTAATTTTCTTCCAAAATCGTCATCCGCAGCCAATTTTAAGATGTCTTCCTGTAACCCTAGTACTCTGAGAACATTGAAATACGCACCAAAAGCCACACTCGTATCACCCTTTTCAATCAGATACAAGGTAGATCGGGCAATATTCGCACGTTCGGCAACCTGAATGGTTGTTAGCTTGCGACGCTTCCTGGCCAGTTTTATATTTTCACCCATTTGTTCTAATGTATGTATATACTTTGGGAAAATTAGTTGTTTTTTTTGACGCATCTCTATTCAATGATTGTTATTTCAAACAAAAATACTTATTATGTATGGAATAACAAACAAAAATTTTCTATCGGTTTTTCTGAGAAGCAGAATAGAACCTATTTTCGCCAGGAAAAGCGGGTAATTTGTAAAGGGATGTATTGCAGATGGGGTGGGATGTGTAGTTGTAATTACACTTAGTCGGATAGAAGCCCTCCGAGTTTAGTCGTCGTGAGGTCATGCCGACCACAGCGGAGGCATCTCCTATTTAAACGGAAGGGGGTGTAAGTGGGCTGATCGAGGTAGATAACTGGTAAAAGAACCCATTGCAAATGGGTTAGGATAGGAGGTTGTAGTTGCAAACTACACCCAGTCGAGGTTCAGCGTGACGCTGCATTAATTGGGCACAAGGGAGACCCTTGCGCCGGCGGGAGCAACAAAAATAAAAGCCGCCCCATGAACAATGAGACGGCTTTTGAGTGAATATCATTAAGCCTATGGTCAGGTAGGGTTTACTGTTTTACCCACCACGGCTCTGCGCTGATACGGTCATTGCCGTCACCAAACTGGCGCTTGATTGCAGCTGAAACATTTTCGGTATTGGTGTTGTACTCAGCCAAAGGATAAATCCAGCGGAAGGGTATGGATACTCCGCTCGGACGACGGAAGGAGGGGTATCCCGTACGAAGATGGTCAAAGAAGCCGGTCCATCCGGATTGGAAATAGGACCTGATGTAGCGCTGTGTGATGATCTTTTCAAGTTGCTGTTCCAAAGGGGCAGCCGTATTCAGGGTATTAACCGGCAAAGCGAGGTAGGCGTTGGCCTTTTCTTCCGATACGTAGCTTCCCAGACCTTTGGCGTAGGTTTCGTAAAATTTAAAAGATGATTTTACTCCCTGATCGTAATAGGTTTTTGCATTTCCGGCTACCCATCCACGAACGATACCCTCTGCAATGAGTAATTGCTGCTCGGCATATCCGATCAGCACAAGCGGTTCGGTGGTCGGATCTTTGTGATATCGATCTTTTACCTTTGATGTATTCCCTCTTGCCGCTTTTGTGTTCACTTCGGCATAAGGAGCAGCAGGGTCGCCGCCTTCGTAGGCAGTGAAATCATCCACCGCTTTTCCGGCATCTTCTGCGTTTTTGGTTTGTGTGCAGAAAACAAATAAACGCGGGTCCTTTCTTTCCTGGAGCCGCTGAATAAAAGTAGAGTCGATGTACATGCCGGAGCCAAATCCGCTGGAATTGAAATCTGGGTACCGGTTGCCTTGCTGATCAAGAAAGACAAGCTGAGCGTCATCCTCATTTCCGGTAAACAGAGGTTCATTGGCAACGATTTGTGCAAAAGTAGCCTTCAGTGCCAGATCCGATTCGTTTTCCTTTTTCGACAGCATCATCAACACTTTAAGACGGAAAGCGTTGATGGCTTTTCTCCATTTGGTAACGTCTCCTTTATAGATAATGTCACCGGCTATGATCGCATTTTCGCCCGTTAAAAGCCTGTTGGCTTCGTCCAATTCTTTTAATATTCCCTTGAATACCTCCTTTTGCGGGTCGTATACGGGCGGTACATATTCGCCCTGACTTTCTCCTTTAAGGGCCTCACTGTAGGGAACATCTCCAAAAGTGAGTGTCAGATTGAGGAAGTAGTAGGCACGGAAGAACTTGCCTAACGCTATGTAGGCATTGCTGTTGATCCTTTCTGCTTCTTCAATCATCTTGGTTACATCTTTCATCCTGGAATAGGAGCCAAAGTCAGAGCGGTCCCATTTGTAGTATTGTCCCGCACTTTCTCCATCGGTTTGTACGAGCATTTTCATCGCGTAAAGGGCGCCTGTACCGCTGTTCAGATGAAAGGCTGTCCATTGGATTTGAGGGAGCTGTAATTGTGGGTGGGTTTCTGTCACCCGATTCGGATCAACGTTGATTTCCGAAAGATCCTGGCAGGCAGTAAGTCCAAAGAGAATTACTGATATAGTCAAAAATACCTTTTTCATGTGATATCAATATCAAAATTTAGCGTCCTTTTATAACTTAAGATTGAGTGACAGACCGATGTATCTCGGAGCGGGATCCTGGAGGTCGCCGTCGTTGCCTTCTTTGAAGTCCGGATCTATAATGGGCATCTTCTTCCACATGAGCAGGTTATATCCGAATACCTGGGCATGTAGCCCTTTGATACGGCTTCCCAGGTTGATTATCTTACCCAGATCATAGCCTATGGCTACTCTTCTCAGTTTAAAGAAGGACCGGTCAAAGGTGTTGGCGAATTTTTTGCTCTCTTCCTCCGTCACTCTGGCACGGTAAGGGTACTGCTGCCCCCAGGTTTGCCAGCTCACGGCTGTGGTGTTCTTTTCGTAGGTCCGGGTGTCTTCGATGACATTTCCCATAAGATCGCGGTTCAGTGTTCCGCTTACTACTACTACGCCCTCCGGGATATACACGGGTTTGCCCGCCGCATATTCGGCATCTCGGAATTCCGTAGAACTGGGATGCTTGCCCGCCCACCACATTTTTTCCACGGTGTTGGAATTCATAATCCCACCCCAGACGCCGTCGATATCTACACCTACGTCAAATCCTTTGATGTTGAATTTGTTCTGGAAGCCCAGTCGCCATGAAGGATCCAGGTGGCCGATGTTTTGGACATAAGAGTCGCGTGTCGGCAGCCCTTTGGCATCCAGTATGAGTTCTCCATTCGCGCTTTTCATCCAGACTGTTGCATAATAGCTATCCGTTCTTTCCCCGACTTTCAGGTTATTGAACCTGGGCTGGTTGCCGTATATTTCGGTGATCCTTCTTACATAGCTGGACCAGTTGGCTGCGACGTCCCAGGAGAAATCCTTCTTACGTATCGCTTTGATCCCTGCAACGACTTCAAAACCATTCGTCTTGTATACGTTTCCGTTGACCTTCTTTGTTAAAAAGCCGGATGCTTCCGAAATCGCCAGATCAATGATCTGGTTTTCGTCAGTAATGTTATAGTAGGTAAGGTCCAGGCTCAACCTGTTCTTGAACAGAGCGGAAGACACACCGATCTCAAGCGATGAAGATTTTTCCGGCAGGATATTCGGATTAATGAGACCGGAGGGGTACGTTGCCGACGGGGTACTGCCGTAGGTAAGTCCTTTGTTATAGGCGGAATGTATACTGTAAGGATTGAGGTCACTGGATACCTGCGCCCACGAGGAGTATACCTTCAGATAATCCACTGTTCTCGGCATGGGGATAAATTCAGACACCATGGCACTAAGTGATACAGAGGGATAAAAGTAGGAGCGGTTGTTGACCGGAAGCGTGGACGACCAGTCATTTCTTGCTGTAAAGCTGAAGAACACCGAGTTGTAGAAATCCAGGTTGGCAGCGCCGTATACGCTTCGTATCGATTTTCTGTATGCTTCGTTCGTAGCGATCACCGGCCCTGCGGTATTGTTCAGGCTATATACGAAGGGAGCAATGAGTCCGTCAGTGGACTGGTATTCTCTGTGATAGTCGCGGTTGAAGACAGAGCTTCCGGCATTCAGATCCAATTGAATGTTATGGTTGAGCTGTTTACTGTAAGATACGAGGACATCGGCATCGAAATTCGTCTGGCCACTGTTCCATATTTTATAGTCCCCGTTACGCGAGTCTCCGTAATTCATGTACGACTTGGGGCTCTTCATGTTTTCGAAGCGGCTGTCGTTTCGCAAAGAACCCCTGGCCATTACGTTCAAACCCTTAAGGATGTTCCAGGTCAATTTCATCTGCGTATCCACTACATTCCGGTCCTGCTTCTGCGTGAGTTCGTTGGCGGCAAAGTAAGGGTTGTTGTACCAGGCATAGTTGTAATTGGCCTGTCTATATCCATCGTACCCGGGGATATAGTAATTGTTCCTCAGGTCGTTGCCGTTCACATCATCACTCATCCACAGGAGAATGGTATAAATGTGGTTTTTGGGGCCATAACCGTACCGGGGATAATTTGGAGAGAACACTTTATTGTAGGCAAGGGAAGTCTCCAGGTTGAGGTCTTTGGTAAGATCAAATGACGCATTGAAGTTGATCCCGCCCGTAGAAAGACTCGTGTTAGGCACTTGCCCGGTTTGGTAAGCATATTTACCTGAAGCGTAGTACCGGGCTTTCTCCCCTTTATAGGCTACCGAGAAAGTGTTGGTGCTCACCACGCCGGTGCGGAGAAAATCCCGGAGGTTGTCATGAGAGACGAAGTCGATGGGGACACGTTCGTATTTGGAGCGATCGTCGTATTGGGTGCCTTTAACGTCACCATACCACTGGATCGTCTCGCCTGTTGCCCTGTTGCGGATAGGGCTGTTCCACTGCGGTATTTTAAGCCCGGCATTGAGACGAGGCCCCCAGGTCATGTCACCATCTGAAATCCCGCCGTCGGCTCCATCCCAGAACTCATACTTTCCATTGGATCCGCTTCCGAACTCCGTCTGGGTTTTGGGATATACGGTAAAGCCGGCGGTGACCATATTGTTGGTGGTGAAATTGATCTCCAGACCGTCTTTGGTCGCATTTTTGGTAGTAATGAGAATGGCACCATTTTTTCCTCTGGACCCGTATAAGGCCGAAGCGGCCGTTCCCTTGAGTACGTTGATATTGGCAATGTCTTCGCCCGTTACGTCAAAGAAATCCGTTTCTACCGGTACCCCGTCTATAACGATAAGCGGTGTTTTTCCGCGGAGGGTAAATGAAGGCGCCTGAAACAAACCTGTCGGGCTTGCTACAGTCAGTCCTGCTACCTGTCCGGCAAGCGCCGTCCCGAGGTTCGTGGTTCTAGAGTTCGACAATTGGTCCGTATTGACCTCCTGAGTGCTGTAGCCCAGGCGCTTTTTTTGTTGTTTGATCCCAATGGCGGTGACGACAATTTCCTCGAGTTTCTGAAGATCTTCAGAGAGACTTACGTCTACTTGCGTGCGGTTGCCGACGGAAATTTCCTGGCTGATGAAGCCAATAAAGGAGAAAACGAGTGTGGTATTGGGGTTCACGGATAGGCTGTATTCACCGTTTGGGTCGGACAGTGTTCCGGTGTTGGTGCCTTTTACGATGACATTTACGCCCGGAAGAGCGTTTTCATGAGCGTCTGTGATTTTACCTTTTACGACGAGTTGTGCGATGGAGGCAAATGGCAGCAGGAACACCAGAATACCGAGTAAGGTAGATCTTTTTTTCATACCATGAAGTTAAGAATAGATTTTAGAATGGGACAATTGGTTTACTTTTGATAAGTGGTTTATAAAGTATGCCCAAAAGTAGAGTGCTCATCTAACTAAGGTATTAACTCTGAATTAAGGTTGTGTGATGTTGTTCAGGAAGTGTCGGAGGGAACAGATTTTCGTTATGAATACTGTTATAACTAAAATATGAGAAAGGACCCGCCGAGTCAATTCATCTTATATTGGCGCATGATGAGGTACGAATAAGGAAATACAGGAAGCGCCCGGCAGTGCCACGGCCGGGCAGATGATTGTCGGATCAAAGAAGGAGGATCGGGGACGGGGCGTGGGAAGCTGGGAAGGTATATTCCAGTTCCTCTTTGGATAGGCGTTCGGGTTGTCAACCCTTTTGAATGCGGTAAGTTATAGTCATCCGATGGTTCTGGACAGTAGGCAGAACCGATTATTTACCATGCCAGTGTTTTATTGGAAATAGCGCAAGTGCCATGTGATCCCCCAGTTGAACATCCGCGAGAAAACTTTCTATAGAGACCCATACCGTTTTGTTGTCTTTTCCTGATTTTAGTCATCTTTTCCGAAAAAGTTTAAATTTAATTTGGAAAATTCATATACCCCCCCCCCCTATTATTGTAGTGTTATACGTTAGTAATATTCTGCTGCGTATGCTGTATTCTCCTACCCATTTACTTTTAATAACTCCTCAATTCTTGCATGAAAAGACTCTTCTATGTACTTCCCTTTCTGCTGTTTTGCAGTGTTAGTTTTTCTCAGATTGTTTTTACGTATGATAATGCGGGCAACCGTGTAAAGCGGGAGTCCAGCGGCTGCAGTGCCCCCTCAGCGCCTGAGATCAGCGGCAGCGGAACAGTTTGCGCCTCCAGCAGTCAGACGGTAACGCTGACAGCTACGGGTAGCGGCACCATCAGTTGGTTTAAGGACAACAGCCCTGTCGGCAGCGGCGGCACCACGCTGACGGTCACGCATCCGGGTAGCTATACAGCCAAGGCCACAGTTTCTGGCTGCACAAGTGTCGTATCCA
>CAZAVR010000244.1:0-6422 GCA_964488435.1 uncultured Cytophagales bacterium
CGGAAAGTGCGTGAGAAGTAATAAGCTGATACTGATCCTGCTGATAATTGTCGGTTTCGTTGTCATAAAGATAGGCATTGTACTTTCGGTTGTCCGAATTGAGTAGGTTGTTAGCATCCCTTTCATTGAGCTCGTTATTGCCTATAAAGGCCAGCATGCCCTCCCTGTCATTACGAAGCCTCGCTTCAGGAACACCATTCCATGCCTGATAAGTTTTCTCGGCGCCAGAAAACACATTCAGGCGAACAAAGCTTTTCTTGCCAAAATATCCCCCTGAAAGATAGAAAGACTTAAGATCTGAAGCTGCCCGGTCTACGAACCCATCCGAATTGACCTTAGAAAGTCTGGCGTCAACGGTGAACTTGTCCTTCAATAAGCCTGACCCCACTTTTATCGTATTCTTAAAGGTATTGAATGATCCGAAAGCGCTGCTTACTTCAGCATAAGCCTCTCGCCGGAATTCGTTTGTATTGATATTCATGGTCGCCCCGAAAGCCGCTGCACCGTTGGTAGAGGTACCCACTCCTCTCTGTATCTGGATGCTGCTCACCGAAGAAGCAAAGTCCGGCATGTTCACAAAGAACGTTCCCTGACTTTCCGGATCATTGTAAGGAATGCCGTTGATCGTGACGTTAATGCGGGAAGCGTCAGAGCCCCTGATCCGCATACCGGTATAGCCTACGCCCGCACCTGCATCGGAGGTGGTCACCACGGACGGTAAAAAATTAAGAAGCACCGGAAGGTCCTGTCCGAGGTTTTGTTTTGCCATCTCCTCAGCACCTATATTTGCGTAAGCCATTCCGGTTCGGTTGCTGATTCTTGTTGCATTTACAATCACTTCGTCAGCCAGATAAATGCTTCGCCTGAGACGAAGGGGCACATTACTTTCCAGCGCATTCACAGGTATGCTCAGTGGCTCATAACCAATGTAAGAGATCTCCAGAGAAGAGACATCTTCCGGCACATTTCTGATCTGAAACCATCCGGCATCATCAGTGACGGCACCTCTGGAGCTCCCGGCTTTTACCGTTGCACCGGGTAATGAAAAATTTTGTTCGGCGTCAACCACATGCCCTTTGAGCACACGTTGAGCCTGAGCAGGCGATAAGGACAAAATAAACAATGTCATCGCCAAAAGACAGGTCGAAACTTTTCGCATAGCGAGTATAAGTTTTCGAACAGGCAAGGGGCCAACCTATCCTTGGATTAAAAAAATAAACAGATTTTGAGTTTTTCGCCGCCGGCATTGCCTGCTGACGCAAAAAAGCTCATTCCCTTCGCCGGCATTACCCGGAGCAGGTTCTATGGGTATGATCTCAGCCCGTTTGGTAGGGCACCCCTAAAAGAGATTACGCTGCAAAGGTATGCAGAAATATTCTTCCCCGGAAAACTAAATTTTCTTTTTCTCTGAAGAAAGCAATACTTCGGTGATCTTATTCAGCTCCTCCACCTTGTGAGCAAAATCTCCCTTCAAAAGCGCTCTGACCTGGTTAAGTTGCTGCATAGCCGTCTCCAGATTATCGGGAAGTGATTCCGTGAGTACCTCTCTGAGCCGCTTGGCGAGCGTAGGAGAAAATCCGTTGGTGGAGATAGCCAGTTTAAGATTCCCCTTTTTTACTACAGAAGAAAGGTAGAAATCACATTCAGCAGGCGTATCAGCCACGTTGACAAGGAGATGCCTTGCCCGTGCAGCCGACCGTATATGTTTATTCACCTCACGGTCGTCCGTAGCTACAATCACCAGGTCTTTGCCCGGCAGATCTTCCTCCGAAAAAGACCTGTAGATCAAATCTATGCGATCAGACGCCGACGCCAGTTCCTCTATCTCATGACGAATAAGCGGCGCGACCAATGTAATACGTGCCAGGGGAGAATTCGAAACTACGGCCATCATTTTTTCAAGGCCTACATTACCTCCACCCACGATCAGCGTATGGAGTTCTTCCAGCTTCAGGAATATGGGAAAAAGATGATTCATAGGATGTCCCGGTTAAATTCAACGCTCTCCCTCCTCTCCGAAGAGATAACTTTCCAGGTCATCCATATTGTCCTCCCCGGTGACATAGAGCTCTCTTTGCTTTCCGCTTTGTTCCGGTTTGATAGACAGAAACCCCTCGTACTGGCTCTCTGAAATAATACCCAGATCTCTGGCTCTCTGTAGAACGACGCCAAAAGGCACTTTGAAATAATCTGCTATATCAAGGGCAAGTGCCGGGCTGATTTTGGTCACCTCAGTATGAAAAAAAGTACTCACCTCTTTCTGAGGTAAAAGCGTTTCGGACAGGATGGCGAGCGCCCTGGCCTCCAGTGACTCCTTTTGCGTATAGGTCTGGTAAAGTCCCAGAACAAGGGTGAGAAGATAGCCGGCAAAGTTTCGCTCATTTGCATCCAGGCTGTCGGGAATTACGGCCCACCCCTGTTGCTTATAAACTGCCGCAAAACCGCTGAAATCTGCTTCGGCATTTTGAAGCCGGGCTATCTTTATCACCTCAGGATACGGTAGTTTATATCCGATATGACGCACGATTTCATCCGCAGACGAGACTTCGCAATAATCTCCGGATGGCTCAGGTAGCCAGTCAGCACTCAGAAGCTCTTCAAAAATCCGCGTACATGACAGTTGGTTTCGGCTGTCACCGATACAATATACCATCCTGTCTCCGCGTGCGGTAAAATCAAGAGGCAATTGATTTTTCGCTTGCTTTTTTGCCATTTTTCAGAACCGGATAAATATGCTCTGCCTAACTGAGGAAACCGCTACGGCACAAGCCAGACACTTTATATGCCGGAAGACAGGCCGAACCCTCATTTATATTTCAGAGAATCAAACATAATTAAACAAAAAATCAGATCATCCAACGGGACGCTCAAAGCCCCTGCCTGCGCCATTCAAGCGTATTTAACAAATGCATCATATCATCACGTAAATATTCGATAACCGGTGCCAGCGAATCGTTCTTGATAGCTGTAGACAGGTAAACCGCCCCCCCGCAAGTAGTTAACCGTACTATCGGTAGTATAAAACTGATACGGACTCGGTACGTCCCCCAGCATCCGGAACAGGGCGACGGTTTTCCCGCTCTCCGACACAACGACCTGTTCCTGGATGGCGGAGGCCCTGATATGATGTTTCCCGCTCAGCTTGAAGCTATCATCGATAAAGTCTGCAAGCCGCTTCGGATCCCTTCTCACCTCTTTATAGGTGAGCTGAATGTTGGCAGAGAAGCGGGGATAATGAACAAAAATCCAGGAAGGCTCATGAGGGGCGAAAGAATCAGGCAGTACCACCGCATGTTCGGAAACTTCAAAGCGGTAAGGATACTTCTCCTCCAACTGCCTGTATCGGTGCGGGGGCAGATTGATCCGGTTATACCCCTTCGGCTTCGGAACATAGCCCGTATCATCCGACCGTCCGCAGCCGGACAAAAGGAGCCCCAACACCAGTAAACTCACAAAAGAACGAAGCATAGAAGCGGGTTATAACGTCCACCAAAGGTAAACGAAAACACAGGTTATCCCACTATAATTATTTCGAAAAAAGATCAACAGAATTATTCCACAGTAACCGACTTGGCCAGGTTCCGCGGCTGATCAACATTTCTTCCACGGAGTACTGCTATGTAATACGAAAGCAGTTGCAATGGAATTACTGAAAGCAAAGGCACCAGCAAGTCATGTGTTTTAGGAACTTCGATCACAAAATCTACCATCAGCGGAATCAATGCATCGCCTTCCGTCACGATAGCAATTACCCTGCCCTTTCTGGCCTTCACCTCCTGTATATTCGATACGATTTTATCATAAGAGGCATCCTTGGTAGCGATAAACACGACCGGCATGTCCTCATCGATCAGGGCGATGGGACCGTGCTTCATTTCAGCAGCCGGATAGCCCTCTGCATGGATGTAGGAAATCTCCTTCAGCTTCAGGGCGCCCTCCAGTGCCACCGGAAAATTCAAACCCCTACCCAGGTATATGAAATTACTTGCATACGTAAATATCGAGGCGATATCCCTGATGGCATCGGCACTTTTTAAAACCGTTTCTATCTTGGCAGGTATGGTTTCCAGCTCCACCAGCAACTGCCGATACAACCCCTCATGTATATTACCTTTTAGCCTGGCCACCGCAATAGCGATTTGTGTGAGAACGGTTACCTGCGCGGTAAAAGCCTTGGTACTGGCCACGCCAATTTCGGGGCCGGCATGCGTAAAAGCTCCTGCGTGAGTGGCCCGGGCTATAGAAGAACCTACCACATTACATACGCCAAAAATCAGAGCGCCCTTTGACTTCGCCAGCTCTATGGCTGCAAGTGTATCGGCGGTTTCACCGGACTGAGAAATGGCAAAAACAATATCGTTCTCGCTGATCACAGGATTGCGGTATCTGAATTCCGACGCATATTGCACCTCAACATTGATCCGGGCCAGCTCTTCAAACACATATTCAGCAACCAGTCCGGCATGCCAGGAAGTACCACATCCGACGATGACAATTCTTCTGGCGTCTGCAATTTTGTTAAGGTAGTGCACAAGTCCGCCAAGATGAAGATGCCCTGCTTCTGAACTCAGACGCCCCCGCATACTGTCCGCGATCGACCGTGGCTGCTCAAATATCTCTTTGAGCATAAAATGGTCGAAGCCACCTTTCTCTATCGCATCCAGCTCCAGCTCCACCCGTTGAACATAAGGCGCCTTCTCCCCGTTTTCCGTCGTAAAAATCCTGAGCCCCTCCTTTCCGGCTACGGCAATCTCATAATCATCCAGGTACACTACGTCTTTGGTATACTCTATAATAGGCGTCGCGTCAGATGCAAAGAAATACTCGCCCTCCCCTATTCCTATCACCAGCGGACTCCCTTTTCTGGCAGCAATAAGCTGATCCGGATGTTCCTCCGACATAATGACAATGGCATAAGCTCCCACCACTTCCGTTAACGCCAGCCTCACGGATTCTTCAAGAGTATGTCCTGTTTCCGCGCGTATGTCTTCTATAAAATGAATAAGAACCTCCGAATCCGTATCCGAATGAAAACGATGTCCTTTTTGAAGAAGCTTTTTCTTAATGCTGTCGTAATTCTCAATGATCCCATTGTGAATAATGGCAAGGGAGCCATCGTTCGAATAATGCGGATGTGCGTTCGCGTCGTTGGGCTCGCCGTGGGTAGCCCAGCGTGTGTGCCCCATACCTATGGCAGCGTTCAGCTGCCGGGTTTCCAATTCGGTCTCCAAAGCCGAAACTTTCCCCTTCTTCTTATAAATGTTCAATATACCCTTATCCAGCAAGGCAATTCCGGAGCTGTCATAACCTCTGTACTCCAATCGCTTCAGTCCTTTAATAATCAGGGGATAAGCCACACGACTTCCTACATAAGCAACGATTCCACACATGATATTATTAATTTTTTTTAATAACAAAACCCGTTTAAGTCCAAATATAAGGATGACTTAACTTGGGAAGCAACTAATTATCCGCAAACTATTGTAAAGTTTATGAGCGCTAAGATTTCTCGGAGCAAAACGAGGGCGGCGCCGGGAATTCCCGGCGCCGCCCTCGTTTTGCTCCGAGAAAGACTGCTTAGTTGACCAGATTACTGTACAGATTGAAGTAAGCCTCTGAGAAATTACTATCCTGCTCTTCCAGGCAAATTTCCTTCGGCTGGGCATCTACGATCTGGTGCAGTATCTCACCGATATTCCCGCCGGCCTTAACCACCGCGTCAGAATAAGCGCATCCTATCTTAATGAAGCCTTCAAAGTCGGCACTGTGAAGATGTGAAAGCGCCTCGTCGCTTACATCCATTGCCTTCGCTTTATTCAGTATATCCGAATCGAACTTGTAATTGAAGGCATTGTTATAAACCGTAAAAACACTCTTGGTATCTTTAAACATCGGGTCGTTCCGGTAGGTGGTTTTCAGATACATCGGGATAAGCGCCGTCATCCAGTCATTACAATGTACAATATCCGGCGCCCAGCCCAGTTTCTTCACGGTTTCCAATACTCCCTTGCAAAAGAAAATAGCTCGTTCATCATTGTCATCAAAAAAATTGTTCTCCTTATCAAAGAACACAGATTTACGATGAAAATAATCGTCATTATCAATAAAATATACCTGTAGTTTGGCGTTGGGAATCGAAGCTACCTTGATAATAAGCGGTTTCTCCTCATCTCCAACAGAAATATTAATTCCGGATAAACGTACTACTTCGTGAAGCCTGTTCTTTCTTTCGTTGATCAGTCCAAAGCGGGGAACCAGAATCCTGATTTCAGCTCCCAGCTCTTGCATCGCCTGGGGAAGTTTCCTTACATAATCTGCAACATCAGTTATTTGGAGAAAGGGATTGATTTCATTAGCTACATACAGAATTCGCAATTTATCCATAGATGACAATGCTTTTGTGAAGAAAAGTTTTGCAAAAA
>CAZAVR010000245.1:0-2602 GCA_964488435.1 uncultured Cytophagales bacterium
CTGAATGAATAGCAGCTTCTTTCCGCCATCCGACAAACCAAAGCCGAAGATCTTATCACTGATGAGATCAGCAAAAAGGCTATATTGTCGGTTATTCCCATTCTGGTAATATCGTTGATTTTCCGCAAGCAGAATAACGGTATATTTGAAAAAAACTAAGCATACTCCAGTATATTTTCCTGAGCCTGATGCAAGAAAAAACCACAGTCGCCCGCACCGCTTTAAAAAACGGCGCTATCTTCGGAGTAATTGGCCTCGTGTTCGCAGCCATTCTGTATGTGTTTGAGCTGATGTTTATTCCCATGCTCCCTTATGTAGCTTTCATCATTCTGGGCGTAGGCATCAACCTGTCGTTGAAAGAATTCAAAGAAGATAATGAAGGCTTTCTCTCTTATGGAGAAGCCATGAGTATCGGAACGCTGATGTCGGCAGTATCGGGCATCATCATCGCAATTTTTGTTGTTTTTTACGTCCAGTTTATTGACGCGTCCTTCAATGAAAAAGCGCTCGCGCAATATGAAGAGGCATGGCGCAAACAAGGTTTGGACGACGGCCAGATCGAAAGGTCTGCCGATATAACAAAATTTATTCTTTCTCCCGGGATTGTATTCTTCCTCAAGATCGCGGAGCAAATAATCGTAGGATGCATCGTCTCTTTGATCCTCGGTGCCCTTTACAGAAAAAATAAACCTGTCTTTGAATAACCTTACTTAACCGAACGGATTTGTTAGCCCTGTTTCAGAAAGAAATCAACAGCTTTTTCAACTCCCTGATCGCTTATGTGGTTATGGCCACGTTTCTCGTAGCGATCGGCCTGATCATGTGGGTATTTCCTGATACAGGCATCCTCGGTTATCCCTATGCTGACCTGGGCGTATTTTTTAATCTGACGCCTTTTGTACTTTTGTTCCTTGTCCCTGCGGTTACGATGCGCTCTATCGCAGAAGAGACCAAAAATGGCACCCTTGAACTGTTACTTACCAGACCCATTACAAATAACAGCCTTGTACTGGCCAAGTTTCTGGCCAACTGGCTTCTGGTAGCCATCACCATTTTCCCCACCACCATTTACTGGTACAGTGTATATCAGTTGGGCAATCCTGTCGGCAACATTGATTCCGCAGCGGTGTTCGGCTCTTATCTGGGTTTGCTTTTGTTAAGTGGGGCATTGGTCAGCATGGGCGTGTGGATGTCATCGGTGAATAATAACCAGATCGTAGCCTTTGTACTGGGTGTATTTGTGGGTTTTATCTGGTACGCAGGGTTTGACGCCCTGGCAAGCCTCGCAGGCGATGGAATTGTGGCTGAACTCTTTACATTTCTCGCTTTGAATGTGCAGTACCAATCCCTGGGAAAGGGTGTGGTTGATCTGCGTAACGTGATTTACCTGATTTCGGCCATGGTCTTTTTCCTGACGTTGACCAGGTGGCAAATTGAACGCTTAAGAAAGTGATTCCGGTTCCACATTTCACCTGTCATTTTGAAGCAGTTAATTCAAAATCTGAGAAACGGAAAAACACTTCTGGAAGAAGTGCCGGTGCCAAAAGTTCAGAAAGGCTGTGTGCTTATTCAAAACCGCGTCAGCCTGGTTTCTACAGGAACTGAAAAAATGCTTGTTGCCTTTGGCAAGGCAGGACTTTTAGAAAAAGCGAGGCTACAGCATGAAAAAGTCCGGATGGTTTGGGACAAAATTCAGTCGGACGGTATTCGTCCCACGCTTGAAGCGGTTTTCAATCGACTGGATCAGCCCCTTCCGCTCGGATACAGCAGTGCAGGAATCGTACATGCCGTCGGCGAAGGTATTCACGACCTCAGAACAGGCGACCGCGTGATAAGCAATGGCCCCCACGCGGAAATCGTATGTGTCCCGAGAAACCTTGTCGCTAAAATCCCCGACGAAGTTAACGATGAAGAGGCGGCGTTTACAGTTATCGCTGCCATAGGTCTCCAGAGTATCCGCCTGATCAATCCCACCCTTGGTGAAACCATCGTAGTGACTGGTCTGGGACTCATAGGGCTTCTAACCGCAGAACTCCTCCTGATCAACGGATGCAGGGTGATTGGGATTGACCCTGACCCCTCCCGACTGGCCATCGCTGCAGAAAAGGGGATCATTCCGTGTGCCTCCGGCAGTAATCCGGTAAAGCTTGTACATACATTGACAAATGGTGATGGTGCCGATGGAATCATTATAGCAGCATCTTCAAAATCAGATTTGCTCATTTCGCAGGCCGCAGAGATGTCACGAAAAAGGGGACGTATTGTATTGGTAGGCGTCGCCGGACTCCACCTCAATCGTGCCGATTTTTACGAGAAAGAGCTTACTTTTCAAGTGTCATGCTCTTATGGTCCCGGGCGCTATGATGACACCTACGAACAAAAGGGAGTAGATTACCCCTTCGGACTGATACGATGGACCGAAAATCGAAATTTCCAGGCCATACTTCAGCTCATGGTCGCCGGTAAGCTGGATGTAAAGCCGCTGATTACCGGACGGATCCCCCTATACGATTTCGAAAAAATATATGAAAACATTCGTTCTTCGGGCGGATTTTAGCGACAAGGTTTCTCGGGACACATACGATTTCCGCGTGGGGGCCAT
>CAZAVR010000245.1:2612-6399 GCA_964488435.1 uncultured Cytophagales bacterium
CCCGGATAAGCCGAACTTTAACACCTTGGTTTCCCATCAGATGGTAAAAAAGACACCTGAAAGCAAAGGCATGATAGGAATTATAGGTGCAGGAAACTTCACAAAAATGACGCTTCTGCCATCTCTGGAAGGTGCAAATCTGAAATACATAGCAAGCGCCGCCGGAGTCAATGGAAATGCCCTTGCGAAAAAATTTAAGATTCCCCTCTCAACGACGGATTACCGCCAAATTCTCAACGATCCGGAGACAGACCTTGTGATGATCACCACTCGTCACCATCTTCACGCCGGAATGGCACTGGAAGCGCTTAACTCAGGAAAGCACGTATTTGTCGAAAAACCACTGGCCCTGTATGATAAAGAACTTGATGACATAGAAAGGCATTTTTTAGAACATCCCGACGCACCCACACTGACCGTAGGTTTCAACCGCCGGTTTTCTCCCTTCATCACCAGGATGAAAACCCATGCTGGAAATGGCCCTGTGAGCGTGGTGATTACAGTCAATGCGGGTTATGTGTCCCCTGAGTCCTGGCTTCACAACCGTTCCGTCGGAGGAGGCAGGCTTATCGGAGAAGCTTGCCACTTTATCGACCTCATGGTGTTCCTTTCCGGAAGCCTCGTCTCCGCACTACATGTGACGCCCCTTGGAGTAAATCCAAGTGAAACTACCGACTCTGCTCATATTGCGCTGCAAATGGCAAACGGCTCTACCGCTGTCATTAACTATCTTTCCAACGGAAGTAAAGCATATCCCAAGGAGCGTATCGAGGTATATGTGCAAGGGAAAACACTGGTATTAGATAATTTCCGGGTGCTCAGAGGTTATGGAACCCCAGGCTTCTCCTCCTATAAAGCTACCCGGGACAAAGGGCACAAAGCGCAATTCCAGCATCTGCTTTCCTCGTTGAAAAAGGGAGAGAAGCCTATCATCCCGCTGCACGAAATACTTAACGTGTCACGGGCTACGCTGGCGATCAGCAAAAGTATCAGCACACGCGAATGGATAAATATCCGGTAGATACCCTGGCACTCCGGAAACTGGCCTGGCACCGTTTAATAAAAACGTTCTCACTACCTGTGCATTACCGATTATTTGACCTAATTTTGTAGAAACAAATAACAATTTCATACTATGAAAAAGCTTTTTTATCCTGCCGTTAAAGTCATGACGTTTGCCAGTATCATCTTACTTACAAACTGTTCAAAAGACAAGGGAGTAGGGCCAGGTGCTTGCTCTGACAATTCCAAAAAAGTATCTGAAGCGGCAACTGCATGGTCGAGTGACATTACAAACAAAACCAAATGTGAAGCGTACAAAACAGCTATTCGTGATTTTTACAAAAGCTGTCCCACTTTCTACACGGGAGCATCAAAGCAAGCCCTGGATGAATTTCTCAATTATTCCTGCGATTAAATTAGATACATCTCCATTTCAGGAGAGGCATAAAGCCACAGTGCTTTTAATTCGATTAATAATCGAAAACTCCTTGAGCACGAATTATGATTTTACCAGTGAAGTGAATCAGCAAGCCTAACCACTTGCTTACGTTTTACTGATCGGAGACGACAACACACTTCCCGGGAAAAAGCCTGTTGGTTCATTCCAAACATTTATGATCGGCGACAGGGGTTCCCGAAGCAAAAAATCAACTTTTTACCTGCTTCGGGAGCTTTTTTTGCCGATCTGATAGGCCAGACCAAAATTACTGCGTAAAACGCCTCCCTCCAGATCATCCCTCACAAAAGGACTTAGTTCAAGGGCTATTTTGATATTACGGTGCTGTGCAAAAGGGGCTATTCTCACTCCGACATTTGCCGAATAACCGTTAACAGTGATAAGAGCTGCATTCGGGTCCGCAATCCTGTACAAAGGATTCACCCGGATCCCTCCACCCAGATACCACTGAGCAATCTCCCCTCTGCTGACATTAAAAAGTGGGATAAGGTCTATGCTCATACTACTGAACAAAGAGTTTGTCTGCACACGCGTATCAAACCAAAACACTTTGTCCGCGTTGGTGCTGATTCCTATAACACCACTCCATGGATAATAGCTGACACTTGCCTGACCCAGTGTCTTTCCGCCCACCAGGAGGAATAAGCTCAACAAAAGAATTACTTTTCTCATAAGAACATGCCAACTATAAGGATACTGAAGTGCAGCAGACGCTATTTTTTAAGCATTTTGCCCATTTGACCTGCCGCCTGCATTGTGTTCATTTTCCTCATCATTTTGCGCATCTCGTCAAACTGCTTCAGAAGATTATTCACCTGCTGAATAGACGTTCCGCTTCCGTTAGCGATTCTACGTTTTCTGTTTCCGTCGATCATATCAGGATTTCCACGCTCTTTGGGCGTCATAGACCGGATAATTGCTTCGATGGGTACAAATGAGTTATTATCAATGTCCAAATCCTTCACAGCACCGCCAATACCCGGGATCATCCCGATAAGGTCTTTTACATTTCCCATTTTCTTAATCTGCTGAAGCTGTCCCAGAAAATCATCAAAATCGAATTTATTCTGCCGCATTTTGGCATTCAGCCGCTTAGCTTCATCTTCATCAAATGCCTGCTGTGCCCGTTCAACAAGTGAAATAACATCACCCATACCGAGTATTCGGCTGGCCATACGATCCGGGTGAAAGGAATCAAGCGCTTCCATCTTCTCCCCCGTACTGATAAACTTGATAGGCTTGTCTACAACCTGACGTATGGAAAGTGCAGCACCACCGCGCGCATCACCGTCCAGCTTCGTAAGCACCACGCCATTGAAATTCAACCTCTCGTTAAATACTTTGGCGGTATTTACCGCGTCCTGTCCGGTCATGGAATCCACCACGAACAAAATCTCGTTAGGCTTCACCGCAGACTTAATGTCCTCCACCTCTTTCATCATGACCTCATCCACAGCCAAACGACCTGCCGTATCCACGATGACGATCTTCTTGCCCGACTTGCGTGCATGAGCTACACCGTTCTGTGCAATAGAAACTGCATTCTTACTTTCAGGCTCCGCAAAAACCTCCACCCCGATCTGCTCTCCAAGAACTTTAAGCTGGTCGATGGCAGCAGGCCTGTAAATATCGCAGGCAACGAGCAGCACCTGACGACCCTGCTTTTTCAACATGTTGGCGAGCTTGCCCGAAAAAGTTGTTTTACCAGAACCCTGGAGCCCGGCTATCAGTATCACAGCAGGATCTCCTTTGACGTCTATGCTCTCCGCCGAACCACCCATGAGCTCGGTCAGCTCCTCCTGAACGATCTTGACGAACATCTGACCGGGCTCAACTGAAATGAGTATTTTCCGATCCAATGCTTTTTCACGGATACGGTCCGTGATATCCTTGGCAACCTTAAAGTTTACATCCGCATCAACCAACGCCTTACGTACTTCCTTAGTCGTAGCTGCTACGTTAATATCTGATATCCGGTCCTTCCCTTTAAGGGTCCGGAAGGCATTATTTAGTTTATCCTGTAAGTTCTCAAACATGAAATTTGGAATTTCGCTTATAAAAAGATGCCAAAGTTAAAAAGAAATCACGCAAACAGCCATCATGTGCCTATTTTTAAGCGCAACAAAAAATCAGAAACGGCTCCTGAGAAACACGGATCGGCTGACACGACCTTAAGAAAGTATTAAAAAAAGCAATACGGGAATTTATATACATACTCTAATCGTTACTTTTGCGTTAACAGTTCAACCCGGTTTCTGTAAATAGAAGTCCTTAGAATACTATGCAATTGACTAAACTAATAAAATTCCTCTCAACTGGTCTACTGGT
>CAZAVR010000246.1:0-6380 GCA_964488435.1 uncultured Cytophagales bacterium
TTCTTTTCAACTGTGGCATTTTTATCTCGTTACTTGAAACTTAACTATGCCGCAAAGTTGAAATGACTGCTATTCTTTACATAGTACTTTTTAGGGGAAACGGACAAAATCCCGGGCGAATTGACAGTATCCGGTAGTGAATTTCCGTGAATTAGTTCAATAGAACCGTTCCGCATCTCATACCCACCTTCTATTCGGCCAGCCAGTTGAGGAACGATTGCATTTTCTCCTTGCTGATCGTAATGGTGTCGTCAAAAGGAATGGTAAGGGAAACGGAGAACTTCCTCGACAGATAACTGGAGGCATCGGCCACGGCCTTCCGGTTCACCAGGTACTGCCTGTTGGCCCTGAAAAAAGCACCGTTGCCGAGCTTTTCGATTTCATCCAGCGTTTTGTTGACCAGGTAGGTGGTTTTATCGAGGGTAATGAGATGGGTGATCTCATTCCTGATGTAAAACAACGCCACGTCTTCCAGCCGGACCGGGATAATTTTGTCTTTGTAGTATACAAGTATAGAAGATACCTTTTGCTGGGGTGCCCGGTCGCCCAGAAGCCGCATGATATCCGAATAGGGCACTATAGAAGGGGCAAAAGCCCGCTGCAGTGTCTTGAACTTTTCGAGCGCCAGCCTGATGGAAGCTATGGTAAAGGGCTTGAGCACGTAGGCTATCCCGTTCGTTTTAAAGGCATTGAGCGTGTATTCGTCGTATGCGGTGCAGAAAATGATCGGGACATTGATTTCCACGGCCTTGAAGATTTCAAAGCTGAGGCCGTCGCCCAACTGGATATCACTGAAAATCAGGTCTGCTCCGGCACCGGACCGGAAATAGTCTATCGCTTCTTTGACAGACGTCAGTACTGCTGCGACTACCGCTTCAGGCTCCAGCTCCTGGATGATCTCGACAAGGTCATCGGAAGTGAGCTTTTCATCCTCTATTACGACGATATTCATGTGTATACAAAGCGATCAGCCGTCCGCATTCAGCTATCAGCCGCGTGGCCGACAGCTGATTTCTGACTGCTCATGGCTACTTTATGGTTTAAGATTTTGATGCGCACTGAAAATTCGTCGTCCGTCATGTTGATCCCTACTTCGTCGCCCGAAAGTATCCGGTATCGTTCCTTCAGGTTAAACAAGCCGTTTCCTGTGCTTCCTTCCACAAAATTTTTAGGCTGGAGGTTGTTCTTCACCTCAATCCACTCGCCGGTACGGCTCACTTCTATCCGCAAAGGGGCGGCAGGAGTGAGCTGGTTGTGCTTGATCGCATTTTCAATCAACGACTGTAGGGAAAAAAAAGGCAGGTAATTGTCCAGGTACCTGTCATTTTCCGTCAACGTCACACGATAATGAAGGGAATCGCCGAAACGGATTTTCTGCATTTCCATATAGTCTTCGCACAGCTTTAGCTCCTCTCTGACGGTAGCGGTATCTACTTTACTGACGTTTAATGACGCCCTCAGGAAATCAGACAGCCTGATCAGGTAGGCCTCGGCCGTCTCGGGATACATCCGGATAAGCGATTTGAGCACATTCAGTGCATTGAAAAGAAAATGCGGCTGGATCTGCTGCCTGAGCAACTGGTTGGCCGATTCGAAATTGGCCATTTTCAACTTTGAAAGCTCCTGCTCGGTACGGCTTTTCGCAAACAGGAGCAGGATAAAATTGTGAAAATAATATACCAGTATGAACACGACGAAAGTAACTACCAGCATATGGACCCAATACAGCCAGCTTTCCGGCTGGTAAAACTCATGCCTGTCGTAGAAGCTGGCCGGGAGCACTCCCTTCTCGATCAGGCTCACATTGGTCTGATGCAATAAAACGAGCACGATGAAAGTGGCAAGATAACCCGACAGGAAACGCCGCAGATTGAATTCAGGCTCTACTACGCTGCCTTTTTTCTCCCAGCACTGCAGGAACAATATATTGGCAAGGCAACTGGCCAGGAACAACAGGAATGTCGTGCCCGCCCTGAAGAACACTACCGGCAGCGAAGCCTCGATAGTCGACCCGGTAATCAATACGATACCGGCTACACCTATCGCGCAGCGGCAACTGTATTTAAGCAGGTTCCTGGTTGGAAGAAATGATTCCATAGCCTGCAAATTACCGACGGAACCTTAATAATCAAAAGAGACAATACTGTGAAACGGACAAAATGAGAGGTGAAGCGTGGGGCTCTGGGCACTTACTCCACGTAAACCACCAACACCAATCACCAATTTATTGATCTAAATTGTACTATAGACTAGCAACAAGCGTTTTTTTAGGTCCGGAGACTATAAATACCGGGCCTGAAAAATGGCTATTCTATATGAGGTACAAAAAACAACCGCTTGACAATAGCACATATAGACTATTACCATTCATCATTTTCCTGTATTTACAATCTTGCGTAGATACAATATCCCCTGTTGCCTATCGTTCGGAAAAAGCAGTTTTAGTCTGTATTCTTACTCCCGACAGCCTAATCTCGGTCAGGTTGACCATGACTTTCCCACCCGGTGATAAATTTGACATCACTCGCCATGCTATCGACAATGCCGAAATAGAGATTTTTGAGAATAGCACTTCCTTGGGATTGATGAACGGAAAAGGGATGGGTGCTTACCAACTGGACGTCCTACCTAGGCCAGGGCATTTGTATACGATTGCTGCTAAAACTCCTTTAGGGACTTTGAAAGCCTCCGACAGCTTGATCCTTTCATTTCCCCCGTCCTTTGAAGTAAGCCGCCCTAACCCCCAGAACCCTAATTCAAACCCGGATTTCTTTGTTACTTTATCCAGGCAAAAACAAGAAACCGGCAATTACTGGTTTTCGATGAAAGAGATAAAAAACGGAGACAAATCAGGCGATGTATGGTTCAATATGAGTTCTGACTCTCCATATCTCGACAATTTCAATGCAAGCGAAGACCAATTCTATCCATTCAAAAACTACGGTTATCTGGCCCGCCTGCTCCCGGACGTATACGGAGAAGCAAAGATCAGTATTACTTGCTATAACCAGATCAATACCATTTTTAGAGGAGGCGGCGCTTTTGCCGTCCGCGCTTCATACCTGAGCAAACCTTATGACTTGTTTCTCCGTTCGGCAGTGCACGCTATTGATAACCGCTTTCTCAACACGAATGGACTCCTCAACAATCCATTTTATGAGCCTACTATAATCAGCTCAAATATTGAAGGAGGATTGGGAGTTTTTGGCTCTGTCATTACCCGGGAGTTCGTCATTGAAGAGTTGAAGTGAAATGGGCAACCCTGACTTTACCGGGGAATTGCCCGAGTGCAAACAGACTTGTAAACGCAATAATGGCCCGTTTAATAATACGCAATATTTTTAGGGGAATTGTATCAGTGATTTTACACATCGCGAACGCTCAGGCACAGGAAGTAAAAATTCTCGGAACAGTAGCTCATTCTGAAAATGGCGAGATAATCCAGATGGCCAAAATCTATGAAACAAGCAAAAATCAATCGGTCAGCAGTAATCGGCTTGGCTTTTTCTCCCTGAGCATTCCGAAAGGAAATACCGTACTTGTTATTCACGCTTCCGGATTCAAAACCGAAACTGTATCACTCCATAATATTCTTTCCGACACCACACTCGATATACGAATGAAAGAGTGGTCGGAGATATTAGACACCGTAACCATTCAAGGTTCTGCAAAAATGCTGAATCAATCTGATGGCCTCTATCGTATGACAGGTAAGCTCGCATCAAAAATGCCGCTCGCTTTGTCAGAACCCGATTTATTGAAAGCCATTCAATTACTACCAGGAGTTCAGGGCGGAGATGATGGCTCCAGTGGCATACACATCAGGGGAGGAAGCCCCGACCAAACCCTTATCTTAATTGATGGCGTACCGGTTTATAATATTACTCACCTTTTCGGCTTCTTTTCGGTATTGAATCCCGATGTGATCGCTACCGCTGATCTCTATAAAAATGAACTGCCGGCCCGTTATGGCGGCCGCCTGTCTTCCGTCCTGGATGTAACGATGCGCGAAGGAAACAGAAACAAAATGCAAGGAGGAATCCACATTAGTCCGATATCCGCGAAGCTGCGCCTGGAAGGCCCGATAAAGAAAGATACCTCATCTTATATCATCTCCTTCCGCCGTTCCTGGCTCGATTTACTCACTTCCCTTGCCCAGCGCGTTTCAGACAACAATCTCACGTCTTTTTTAGGATTTTCGGACGCTACGGCTAAAGCCAACCACAAGTTCAGTAAAAAAGATCAGCTTTTTTTTAGTTCCTATTGGGGGAAGGATAGTTTTGGCACACTCAGCAAACTGACGGGCTACAATAGCCGCCAGAGCACCTCTTGGGGAAACCTTACCGGTGTAGTTCGCTACCACCGTATTTTCGGAAGTAAATTATTTTCCCAGAATATGCTTAGCCACACCCGGTACAAAAGCCAGTTCAGGTCATCTTCCGATGTAGATGGCGTCAAAGCCCACTCATTAATAAAATCTGTAATAGCAGATATTTCATTAAAATCGGATTGGTCTTTCCAGGTAGCGCCAGATCAAAAAATGGAATGGGGCGCCGGAATAAGCCGCCATTCATTCCGTCCCGATGTTCAGATAAGAGAAGGAAATGCCTATGAAGCGGACTGGGCGATTCAGGAACCAACGACGATTGTAATGGACTATCAGGTCTATGGTCTATCGGAAAGGAGGTTCGGCCGTCTCGACTTAAGACTCGGGTTTCACTTCAACAGATTTGATGTGAATCAAAAAACGTACAATATGCTTCAGGCTAGAGTGGGATCTAATCTGGCAATCGCCGAAAAATTTGGGATAAAAGCGGCATTTTTCCAAAGCGGGCAATATCTGCATCTACTTACAAATTCTTCAATAGGCGTCCCTACCAACTTGTGGGTTCCAGTTACCGAAAAGCTTGCTCCACAGAGCTCAACACAGGTCTCATCGGGTTTCTGGGGTGAAGCAGCAGGAGTAAAATGGTCATTAGAAGGCTACTATAAGACCATGGAGAACCTGTTAGAATATACCAATGCCGGTAAGGGAGGTGTGAATCTACATAGTCAATGGCAGGATAGGGTTACAACAGGAAACGGAACTTCCAGGGGTATCGAGTTTTTTGCGGAGAGAAAGTCCGGAAAGCTTGAGGCTTTTGTTTCCTATACCTGGTCGAAAACAGACAGGATGTTCCCGCTCCTCAATGAAGGAAAAAAGTTTCCCTATAAATACGACAGGCGACATACCGTTAATATCTTTTCAGAATATCGCGTAAATGAACGAAGCAGTTTTCAGGTAGTATTTCATGCTGCATCCGGAAACTTCATCACGTTACCTGCTGCACAATACTCTGCTCAGCCCGGAATCCTCAGCGCAATTCTTCCGGAAACAAGAGTAAACGGGTTTATCAATTCTTTTGATGAACTGGAGTATTTACCTTACCGTAATAACTTTCAGATGCGTGCAAATCACCATCTGGACATAAGCTATAAGATCAGTAAAAAAAAGATAAAGGGCTTCAGAACCTGGACTTTTTCTGTATACAACCTCTACAACCGCCGAAACCCATATTTTCTATTTATACAAGATTCGCAGCTTAAGCAATTCTCGCTCCTTCCGGTTTTGCCTTCCGTAAGCTACGCTTATAGCTTTTAATTTTCCACGTAAAACACATGCAGCCGGTTCCCGGTCACTTCCGTATCCAAGCCATTTTCCGTTTTCACCGTCTGCTTCCCCGTCAGCCCGGCGTGCGGGTTCTGGTAGATCACCGCTTTTCCTCCCGCGCCTTCCGTACAGATGCAGACCGGGGCTTTCTGCTCACGCGCCGTCACGATCCAGTCCTGGCCCGGGTTCTGACCGATACGTGACGAAAGCGAGCCGTCGCCTTTGCCTCCTTTCGCGGGAGCATACGACTTCCCGTTTACCGAAAAATTGCAATACCTGACCGAACGGCTCACCCGGTCGCTGGCAGTGCTGATCCTGCTGTACAGCCAGGCCCCTGCAAAAGCACCTGTTTCGCCCTGCAGCGGCGCGTCCGGGAAAATTGAGCCTTCCGGGCCTTTTCCCTTTTTGGGATGGGCCGGGTTGCCCGGGTTATAGGTAACGGCAGCTTTGCCGTAGGGCTGCCACTTCGTCTTCCAGTCGTCCTGCCCGCCGTACCAGCTTTGTTCGAAATGGGCCGGGTTTGTCGACATCGGGATGTTACTGTTCCATAAAATATAGTCGTTACCCAGCAGCAGGTGGAAAAATGACTCTGCAAGCATGGTATGCAGAGGCCAGCTGTTAGGTCCGAGTATGAGAATGTCGCCGCCGTCCAGCTTCAGCCGCTGGAAAGTCCCTGCACCCGTTACCCTGTCCACCCCCACGGCTTCGGCGGTTTGCCAGCCGTTTTTCA
>CAZAVR010000247.1:0-6360 GCA_964488435.1 uncultured Cytophagales bacterium
CGATCAACCGATGGCGTTCACCTTGCCTGAGTTTCACGATGTCTCCATTTATCTTTCAGTGCTACTATGGCCTGCAGGTCTCCGACTTTACCGGACATTCCGAAAACGCCTTCCGTGATCACGAGTATCCCCCCGCCCGACTCTTCCACCTGTCTGGTAGCCCGGATCAGATTTTTCTCCAGGCTGGCCATATCGTTATGATTGAACTTGTAATACTTGCCCATTTTGGCCTTATGAAGGCGGATGCCGTCGATCAGACAGGCATGAGATTCCGCATCGTAGACGATCACATCCCGATGGTCGCAGAGACTCTCAATGACCGACATGACCCCCTGGTAGCCATAATTGAGGAGGAAAGCGTCCTTTTTTTCTACGAATTGAGCAAGTTCTTTTTCAAAGGTTTCGTGAAGCTGTGAATTGCCGGACATCATTCGGGCGCCCATGGGATAAGCAAGACCCCATTCGGCAGAAGCTTCTGCATCTGCTTTTCTTACTTCAGGATGGTTAGCCAGACCCAGGTAGTTGTTCAGGCTCCAGTTAAGTACATCATGTCCCATGAATTTCATCCTGGGGCCAAGTTCTCCTTCCAGCATCGGGAAAGAAAAATAGTGATGACTGTTTAACATTTTTGCCGGCGCGCCGATCGGGCCCCAGTTGTCGCGTAGTTTATCGAAAATATCCACTTTTACCTGATTTATCGCAGCCAGCTTTTTTAATTGGTATTCTGTCCTTGACGATGAAAAGTTATTTTTGCCAAAAGTACAAAAATAAATGCCTAAATGATATCCTTCATGAGGGAAGTCAGCTATTTATGCTATTTAACAGATACCGTGAACTGCGTGTAACTGTGGCAGCGAATATGGCTTTTATTCTGATTTGCCGTTTTGCAGGAGTTTGTATAGTTCAATTTGAGAGGTCACCGCCCATGATCTTCAGCCATACAAAATAATCTTTCGGATAATTTGCTTAATTTTCGCTTCTCAACTATTGATAACACGTGAGTACATTTAAAGATGATAAATAATTACCCTTACGGTACCAAAAAGGCGAATGTATTTGAGGAGATTATTGCTTCTATAAGCACGAAGGGGTTTTCCGTGGTGCGTATGGATGATTCGCGCCCCTGGGGCGGATTTTTGGTCATTGACGAGGCTCAGGCGCCCCTGTTCATTGAGACTTTTTTTCCTCATCTCGCGATGGAGGACTTTCAGGGTTTTGACCGACTGAGCCCCAAGATCCTTATAGTGGCTCCCGGGAAGCGGCTTTCCTGGCAATACCACTATCGCCGGGCGGAATTATGGAAGGTAATCGGAGGGCAAGCGGGTGTGGTCGTAAGTGATAATGATGCGGAGACTGCAATAAGAAAGCTTAAAAATGGAGACATCGTGAAACTCAGGCAAGGTGAACGCCATCGGTTGATCGGTTTGGATGAATATGGTATCATTGCGGAGATCTGGCAACACACGGATAAAAATCATCCGTCTGATGAAGACGATATTGTGAGGATTCAGGACGACTTTGGAAGACAGGCTGTCTTATAAAATGCCCTGAGACGATACACTGAGATCCGAAAAGTCTTCGTTAACGTATATAAACAGGATGAAGTTTCGCGCCACACCTGGTCGGCCGGCGGATCGTCTGTATTCAAAGGTGAAGGCGGAGGCTCTGTTGGAAGGACTATTGCAAATCATCTGAATAGTTGACCGGCTTTTTCCGGCAAAATAAATCGCTTTAGCCTTGAAAAAGATACTAATCATTGAAGATGACCGGAGGATTGCCCAAAATATATACCGGGGGTTAATCAACGAAGGGTTCCAGGCTTTCATCGCTTATGATGGCATTACGGGGAAGCAGATGGCGCTCGGACAGCATTTTGATCTTATCCTGATGGACATTAATCTTCCCGGGATGAGAGGGACGGAGGTATGCAAACAGGTGAGAGAGTATAAGCCATCGGTACCTATTATTATGTTGTCGGCTTATGGCGAAATAGAGGACAAGGTAGATGGTCTGGCTAAGGGAGCCGATGATTACATTGTTAAACCTTTTGATTTCAGGGAGCTGCTTGCCCGTATTTTCGCTGCATTGAGGAGGAATTCTTTGTTGAACGTAGAAAAGACATTCGATGTATTCCGGATCAGGGACCTGGAGCTGAATGTAGAGACAAAAAAAGTAGTGCGTGGAGGGCAGTCTATCGAACTTACAGCAAGGGAGTTTAAGCTTTTGGAATACCTGATGAGAAACATGGGGCGTGTCGTATCAAAAATGGACCTCGCTGAGCAGGTCTGGAATCTTAACTTTGATCCCGGCACGAATGTTGTGGAAGTCTATATCAATTATTTGCGGAGAAAAATAGACAAGGATTTTCCCGTGAAGCTTATCCACACGCGTCCCGGTCTCGGTTATGTGATGAAAGACGATTGAATATACCTGCCTGGCCCTGTGGTTTCTCTCGCAATTGCCGTTGTTAATTAAAGAAACTTAATAAATTTGCCATCGGTTGGCCACACTTTGCGATAGTTTATGTTTCTGATACAAATTGGTTTTCTGACGCTTAAATGGACGGATATCCTGGACATATTTCTTGTGGCTTACCTGCTGTACAAGGTTTACTATCTGGTAAGAGGAAGCATTGCCAGCAAAGTGTTTTTAGGATACCTGCTTGTATATATATTCTACCTGATTATTAAAGGGTTAGGTCTAGAACTGATGACCACCATCCTCCAATATTTTATGGGGGTAGGAGCCATCGCGCTTATCGTGATTTTTCAACAGGAAATACGACGCTTCCTGCTTATCCTGGGGAAATCGACGATTTTTACCAACAACCGTTTCCTGGCAAGGTTTTTTGGAGCACAATTGGTGAATATGGAGGCCGAGACGTTAAAAATCGTCATAGAGGCCTCCAGGATTATAGCGTCTGATTTTAACGGTGCGATTCTTGTACTCCGGAAAAAGGACGATCTGGACAAATTCGCAGAAACGGGGGAAGTCCTCGACGCGAGAATCTCCAGGCCGCTCCTGGTTTCGGTATTCAATCAGTACAGTGCTTTACAGGATGGTGCGGTGATCATCAGTGAAGGAAGAATTGTAGCTGCAAGATGTGTATTGCCTATGGCCGACGGGGTGGATATACCCTCTAATCTGGGCTTTCGGCACAGGGCTGCGGTAGGTATGAGTGAGGTGACAGATGCTGCAGTGATCGTGATATCTGAGCAGACAGGCAGGATTTCCCTGGCAGTAGAGGGAAAGTTATATACCAATGTGTCCCCGCCGGAACTTGAATCGCGTTTGGCGGGTTACCTTGGTTCAGACGCACAAAATGTTCAGGAGGTAAGTTGACGGCGTAGCGTAAAAAGCGCGGGAGATTAGTTGAGAACATGAGATGGTGGTTTCGGGATAAAGGGTACCATCTGGAAAAAAAGATAAAGTCATGAGAATTTTAGGGGTATCAGTGCTGTTGATTTTTTCATCCATAGCATTCGGATGTTTTAAGGGTTCAGAAGAAAAAACGGAGAAAATGGAAGAGCAGGTTTTAGGTAAGGATGGAAAGCCACTGGAGGTGGCCACGTTCGGGACGGGATGTTTCTGGTGTACTGAAGCAGTTTTTGAGTCGTTGGAAGGCGTAACCAAGGTCGTGTCCGGCTATTCAGGCGGGCATGTGGAAAAGCCAACCTATAAAGCTGTATGTGAGGGAACCACCGGCCACGCCGAGTGTGTTCAGATAACTTTTGATCCTTCAAAAATAAGCTATGTGGATCTTTTGGAGATGTTTTTCAGGAGTCACGACCCTACTTCCTTAAACAGGCAGGGGGCCGACGTGGGTACGCAGTACAGGTCGGTCATATTTTATAACAATGAAAAGCAGCGGGAGCTGGCTCATTCCGCTATCGTAGAGCTCACTAGGTCAGGGTCTTATTCAAAGCCGATCGTAACGGAGTTAAAGAAAGCGCCGGTGTTTTACGTAGCCGAGGAGTACCATCAGAATTATTTTGCCAGAAACCCTGAACAGGGATACTGCGCAGCGGTGATCGCGCCCAAAATGGAGAAATTCAGGAAGGTTTTCAAAGACAAGCTCAAAAAGAATTTGCAATAAGGTGCCAATGGCTGTTTCAAGCGGGCCATTCAATAAAAAATAGGCCTGACATTGTGTATTTGATAAAATATTCGTGTTTTTTTGCATCCATATTATTCACAGTTTAAATTTTATTTGGCATGAAAAGATCATTTTCGTTTTTGTTCGCTTTGACTCTTTTATTTACTTTGACTCAAAGTGCTTTTGCACAGTTTGAGAAGGGTGATAAGCTTTTTAATGCGGGAATTGGTGGAGGAGGATATGGGTTTTATGGTGGCGGTATCTCTCTTGGAGCGTCTTTCGAAGCAGGGATAACCGATTTCATCAGCGTGGGTGCGCAGGCAGACTTCCGCAGCTATTCCTACGGATGGCTTGGTGCAAATAACAGGTACATTTCTTTGCCCATCGCCGGAAGGGGAGCTTATCATTTCGGGAAGCATTTTCTGAAAATTGAAGAGTTGGATCTGTATGGTGGAGCCAATGCAGGTTTTAACATAGACAACAACAAGTACTACAATCCCAGTGCTTTGGTGCTAGGTGTTTTCGCAGGGGGACGTTGGTATTTCAAACCGAATTTCGGTGTGTTTGCTGAATTTGCAGGTGGAACTAATGTAATGCCGGCCAAAGCGGGTATTACGTTGAAGTTCTAAGGGAAGCTGCAGGATTTGCGTAAATACATAAGAGAGGCTATCCCATACCGGGGTAGCCTCTCTTGTTTCAGAATAATATTTCTTTTATTAAGAATATGTGCGGTATTTTCAGAATAATATTTTTATGTCTTGATGTATAGAAGCGATGTATGCCGCATTTGTTTTTGTATTTCGGAATAATATTTTGTTCTCCATTGTAAATGGTCGTTCAGTCAGGGGTATTTATCTTATAGATACCTGACATCATGACCGACCCCTTTGAAAGCAGCAAGGGCCTGCCGGTATCACTTTCGATGCGATAGCATAGCCCTACATTTATTGAAGTAGTACAGGATTTCGTAGTCTACCTGCGTTTGTAAAAGTTTAGTGTTACGCTCGTAGCTCCGCCCAGTTCGCTAAGGGTGAAGTATCCACCCGCATTTTTGTCGAAGCAAATGGCTTCGCCCTGAGGTTCCAACAGGTAAGGAACCGTCTTATCAGGCGCACGCAGCAACGCATCGCTGACGGATTCCTGATCCTTTCTCTTCCAGTAGTATACGGATAGATAGTTTTTGATGATGATTTCTTTCCCATCCATGGAAATATCTCCACTGGTGGGGGAGGTATATATCCCGGGGGAGGCGCCATCCTTTTTTATTCCCGGAATAGTTCCGACGAAATGAGCGGTGTTGTCATCCGTAGTGGACTGTGGATAGGGGAGTTTGTAGAGGTGCACCACTGAGGTCTCTTTCGAGACAATGTAGAGATCTTTGGTGTCGGGATCGAGCATCAGTGTTTCGGCATCTCTGGGGCCGTCGGAATAGTGGTAAGTGATTTTTTCGACAGATCCACCGTCAAACGACTGGTCAGGATGTGCAATCTCCGGAACGCGGTAGATGGTATGGGTGGGATTGTGTACATCATTATTTCCGCCTATATCTCCTATATAGAGATAAGATATGCCTTCCCGGGGACCCGGCCCTGCTGTCATGTCCTCCCAATCTATATTGACAGCACCGGGAACAGGGTAGTTTTTTATTGTTTTTCCGTCATGACTTACCAGATAGAGGTCGGCGGGATTGCCGGAGTCCTGGTGTGTCCAAATATAGCCGGACATCGTTTTGCTATAGGCGATTCCGGAAGCTTCGTCGATGATTCCGGGCTCAATAGGTTGCTGCGTGGGGACGGATTTGAATTGGGCAGCTCTTTCTGCAGAGGGATTCTCTTCAGGAAGGCAACCGGAGGTGACGAGCAACAGGGTAAAGCTAACGATAATACTTATTCGACGTCGCATAGACGATAACTGACATTTGATTCTGCGAATATAACGAGGGGAAACGTTATTAATTATTTTACCGGTACCATACAGGTAATATTATTACAAGTTGCGGCCACTTTTCCGGTGGTATCGATTGTGGTTATAAGGCTGATTTTGACAACCGTTCTATCGGCCCCGTTCACCCGGACGGCTTTACTTTCTTTTGTAATAATTGAGGGTTACACTTGACGCTTTTCCTATTTCACTGAGTGTAAAATATCCGTCGCCCTCCTTGTCGAAACAAATCGCTGTGCCCTCCGGCTCTACCAGGTAAGGGAGTGTTTTGTCAGGAGCCCGCAGGAGAGCATCAGCTGTACTCTCCCCTTGTTTTCTTTTCC
>CAZAVR010000248.1:0-5373 GCA_964488435.1 uncultured Cytophagales bacterium
TACAGAATGATTCCTCCTGTTGTGCCCGACCTAAGAAAGTCCTTAAAAGTATTGAGATTAATGAGCTTTGCCATACCTGCAAAAATAGGAATCGGATTGGTTAATCCATTAAAAAGTTGCCTGATTTAGCCGGTATTTTGTTGAAATGCCGATATTCGCAGCGGGCGTTTGGACGATTATCCCGTTCTGATTATCGTTAAAACGCCTGCATAAACCAAATAATGGACTATGGGGGCAAAAAAAGTAAGGCCTTTATTGAAGCGACGGATTGACCAGGTGTTATTGTATTCAGGTATCCTGATTTCACTAACTATCATGATCTACAGTGGGGTCAATACGCACATCAGTGAGGAGGTTTTATTTGAAAGGTTTTGTGGATATTTATTTGCGGGTTATACATTGGTATTGGGAGGAAGGCTGCTCTTGTTGATTACAGAGAGAAATCTCATCAGAATTTCAGATTATAGTACACTTTTTCTGTTCTTGTATTTTTGCACGGTTTGTTTGTTAAGTGTAACCGATTCTTCGGCGGGGAAGTGGGATATGGTTCATTCGGAATGGATGTATGTCGGTTTTTTTGGAGTGACAATCATAGAATTTTCAAGGATTACGCTTTTCCTTGACCAGTATTATTTTAACCCCACGCTGCTTTTTGTGCTGAGTTTTTTGGCGTTGATCCTGGTGGGAACCTTCCTTTTACTTTTACCCCGTTCAAGTGTGGGGGATGATATAAGGTTTGTGGACGCGCTTTTCATGTCGACCAGCGCTGTGTGTATTACCGGACTGTCGGTATTGGATGTGTCCCGGGATCTGACTGTATATGGTCAAACGGTATTGATTCTGCTGGTTCAATTGGGAGGACTAGGTATGATGACATTTACCGGTTTTTTTGGCTATTTTTTTTCCGGAGGGTTCTCCTATAAGAGTCAATTGATGTATACCCAGATCATCGGAGAAAACAAAGTCAGTTCTGTCGTAAGGACGATTTATAAGATCGTGTTGGCGACGCTCATGTTTGAAGTCATGGGTGGGTTGGTTATTTACTTTACAGTGGAGCCGGGTTTGTTCGCAGACAATGGAGAGCGCTTGTTCTTTGCTGTTTTTCATGCTGTTTCTGCATTTTGCAATGCTGGTTTCTCAACATTGCCGGACGGACTTCATCATCCGGCTTTACGCTTCAACTACCCGATGCTTCTGATGATTACAGGCTTATTTGTGCTTGGAGGGTTAGGTTTTGGTATTGTTTTTAATTTTTACGACCTGATCCGGCGATGGACTGTCAATTTTTTTGCCAGGCTGTTTTACCGTCGCCCCTTTGTGTTTAAGGTGTGGGTAATCGGATTTAACTCCAGGATTGTGGGTTATACCAGCGCTTTGCTATTGATGTTCGGATTTCTGTCTGTATTTCTTTTGGAATACAACCACGCTTTATCAGAGCACAAGAGTATTGTAGGGAAGATGGTTACTTCACTTTTTATTGGGGCCTCTCCAAGGTCGTCCGGTTTTCACGTGGTCGACATGGCTCGCTTGTCCTTTCCTGCCATTATGGTTTTGCTGCTCCTGATGTGGATAGGCGCAGCTCCGGGTTCTACCGGAGGCGGTATTAAAACCACTACTTTTGCGGTGGCTACTTTGAATATATTGGCGCTGGTGAGAGGGAAGGACAGGGTAGAGCTTTTCGGAAGAGAAATCAGTCCTGATTCAGTGAGAAGAGCATTTGCGATTATTGCGTTATCGCTGATTTGTTTGGGGGGCGGGATTTTTGCACTTTCTGCGACCGACGGGAGCAAAGGATTGCTTAATATTGCTTTTGAAGCTTTTTCGGCTTTCAGTACTGTAGGTTTAAGTCTTGGAATTACTCCTCAGCTTAGTGATGCAGGTAGAATCGTATTGGTGCTGATCATGTTTGTGGGACGCGTCGGTGCGCTGAGCCTGCTGATTGCTGTGATTCGCAAGTCTGCGCCCAAAACCTATGCTTATCCTGAAGAGCAGGTCTTTTTTTAATCAAAATTTAGTTATCCATGAAATTTATAGTGCTGGGATTGGGGAATTTTGGGCGGGCGCTTGCGGTCAGGCTGACTGAGTTGGGCCATGAGGTGATCGGTGTAGACAACAACATGCAGAAAGTCAACAAACTCAAAGAGAAAATTACACACACGGTGTGTATGGATTGTACGGATAAAGAGGCTGTATCAGCCTTGCCGTTAAAAGATGCCCATGCGGTAGTGGTTGCGATAGGGGAAGACGAGGCCTCGTCCCTGTTGGCCACTGCGCTTCTTAAACAACTGAAAATTAAGCGTATCATAGGTCGGGTGGTTTCCGATCTTCAAAAGACGGTGATGGAAGCGATGCAGATCGATGACTATATTCTTCCTGAAGAAGAGTCAGCCGAAAGACTCGCTGTTCGTCTAGCAAATTCGGCAATCATCGATTCGTTTAAAGTTTCCGAAAGGTTCAGCATCATAGAGGTAGTTGCGCCGGTCCGTTTTGAAGGTTTGACGATCGAAGGTGCTAACCTTACCAATGAATACGAGGTAATTGTGCTGGCTACCCTTACGCTTTCGAAAACAAACGAGGGAGGTATCTCTAAAATTCAGCGGAACGCCCGGGGAATAGCTACGCCGGAAACTGTGATTCGCACTGGTGATATATTGGTACTTTTTGGGGAAATGGTCAATATTAACCGGATTTTACAGGAGACCTGACTTTTTCTGATCCGCAGGATTGCACAGCATGTTTCGGTTCAATTGACTTGGCCCGCTAAATATTCCATCGGTTCGTAAGGGGGGCATACAAAGCATGATTCACATAGAAGAAGGTGAGAATTTCTTCAGAAATGGTTTTGGGAGAACTTTTTCCGCTGTCCCCGGGCGAAATTGACCATTAGCATCAATACAGGAACTTCTATCAGCGGCCCTATCACCGCAGCAAATGCTACTCCGGAATCAACACCGAATACGGATATCGCAACTGCAATACCCAATTCGAAATTGTTGCCAGCGGCTGTAAATGCCAATGAGGTAGATTTCGAATAATCTGCACCTGCCCGTTTCGAAAGGAAGAACGCGGTAAAAAACATGACCGCGAAATAGATAGAGAGTGGGAGCGCAATGCGCAGGACGTCCATAGGGATAGTTACGATCAGCCGGCCTTTCAGGCTGAACATTACGACAATCGTGAACAGCAGGGCAATCAGGGTGACCGGGCTGATCGCTGGAAGGAATTTCTCCAGGTACCAATGTGGGCTGAAGACCCTGGTCAATATTTTGCGTGAAATAATACCGGCCAGGAACGGAATACCGAGATATATAAAGACGCTTGACGCTACTTCACCCATGGTAATATGCATTGCCGGATAGCCCTGTGCGAAGCCATGCATGCCTAAGAGCGGCGGTAAAAGCGTAACAAAAATATAGGCATACACAGAATAGAACAACACTTGGAATATACTGTTAAATGCAACCAGACCAGCTGCATACACACGGTCGCCGCCCGCAAGATCATTCCATACAATCACCATAGCAATACAGCGTGCAATGCCTATCATGATCAGCCCGATCATGTATTCCGGTTTGTCAGGCAAGAAAAGTGCGGCGAGTCCAAACATGAGAAGCGGACCAACCAGCCAGTTCTGCACAAGCGACAAACCAAGAATGCGGGTATTTTTAAATACTTCAGGAAGTTTCGTTAGGCGTACCTTTGCCAAAGGTGGGTACATCATCAGAATCAATCCAACCGCTAACGGTATATTCGTCGAGCCTGAATTAAACTGATTGATGAATTCGGGGGCGCCAGGAAAGAAATATCCAATGGATATCCCTGATATCATCGCCAGGGAGATCCAGACCGTTAAAAATCGGTCAGCAAACGAAAGCCTTTTTTGTGGCATGGTATTTAAAACTGAATCATTTCTTATTAGTGAACAACAAGCTCTAACTAACAGCAGATTATTTCGTCAGATAACAAGGGCGTGCTTCGGGCTTTTCCGGGTCGGCGGATTTGCATAGGTCCGCGTTTTCATGAAGCAAAATGGTAGCTTGGTTTTGAACACGCCGATCTACGCAAGTAAAGTTTCTTTATTTTATGTCTCGTGAACAGATGCTGGACCGATGCAAGAGGGAAGACGGTGGTAAAAACCATCAGCCTGGAAGCTTTTGATGGATAAACTCGCGGCAGTACTCCCTGACTTCATCCCGCACCCTGCGAAAAGACGTGAGGAGGTCTTCGCCCTCCGTATGACCGGGGTCCGCAAAGCTCCGGTGGATAAACCCGGCCGCTGATGGGAAATAAGGACACTGTTCACGCGCATGATCGCAGACGGTGATGACGTAATCGAAAGCAATACCGGTATATTCATCGGCATGATTCGACGTGTGATGTGAGATGTCAAGTCCATCTTCAGCCATTACCTGAACGGCCACCGGATTTACACCTTTCGGTTCCACGCCGGCGCTATACACTTCGGCCCGGTCGCCTGCAAAGTGCTGTAAATACCCTTGCGCCAATTGGCTGCGGGCTGAATTGCCGGTACACAATACTAAAATTCGTTTCATGGATAGATATCATTTAATTCATAATCAGCAGCAGCCGGAGTCCGGTTTACATGCAGCCCCATCAGTGACAGGGAGTTCCGGTTCTTCTTTGTCTGGTCCGCAGCAGGGTTTAGATGTGCCGCAGGCCTGATCACGCGCCAATGCTTTGCACTGCGTAAAATCCGGAACCAGCTTGACGGTGAGGCTGTCGCCTTCGGCCAAAAGTTCACCAGGGTACATTTGTCGCGTATCGAATTTGGAATTACCAAACTCTATTTTTACAGACGCGTTCGGTTGAAGCGGGAGCGACTTTTCTACCAGTTCTATAATTTTAAGTGCTTTGCCGGCAAGCATCGGGTGTTCAGCGTCGCTCACCTGCGGCTCCCAGAGCTGCATGATAACTTCCGTCCATTTGTTGACAACCCCACCGCAATCCACCGAGGTAATCGGAGCCTGTTTGATTTCGGTTATGTGAAATGACCGGTCGACAAAACTGCCCGCTGCGTATTCGAACCGGAGGGGCAGCTCCGGGTTTTCTTCGAGCCTGCTTCTGAAAGTCAGCCAGGTCATAGGTTGGGATGGATTCGTCATTTTATGTATTGTTATATTGTAATATTGCGATCTATTTGCTCAAAAAAAGTTGCTAACAGCATTTGGTCTCAACAGAGACGACTGAATCGAACAGAACGCCAAAGGCCTGTCTGGCTTCCTGCCATACGGTGTCGTTGATACAGTAGCAGACACGGGGCGGGTCGATTTCGCCTTGTACAATACCAATGCGTTTGAGTTCTTTCAGGTGCTGGGATACGGTAGCCTGGGCAAGGGGCAGTTCGTCAACCAG
>CAZAVR010000248.1:5383-6343 GCA_964488435.1 uncultured Cytophagales bacterium
TGCAAATACATGCCTTTTTTTGCATCAGTAGTTGGAGAATGGCAATCCTTGCCGGGTGCGCGAAGGCTTTGGCAAGGTCAGCGATCCGGTTCTGCTGTACCGTAAATATTTCTGTTTTGGTCACTCCCATACTGCAAAGATAGTATTGAACAATTAAATCGCAATATTACGATTTAATTTTTATTTTAGTTTGACACCCATCAGTTGAAATGTGTAGCTTCGGTAAACTCAGCCATGAATCTCACCCCGGCAGGAAGTCCTTCGGGCAGGAGGTATTTCTCATGAATGGCACCGGCCTTGAGTTTATTTTCATTATAATGAACTTATAGTCAGTAATTTGAAAGTTATTTGTGATTATTTATTAAAAAAGTTTCCAATGACATTACCCTTTTTTGATACTTATGGAACCTAACTACAGAAACCAGGAAAAAAGGCCGGAAAATGTACGGTAAAGAAGTCACAGATGAGACGTTAATGAACGACCTCAAGAACGACAATACTTCGGCTTTTGAGGCCATTTATAGTCGTTACTGGCGCCAGCTGTTTGTTTTTGTCTACCATCAGACAGGATCCAGGGAGGACGCTAAGGAGATTCTCCAGGATCTGATGATGAGCCTGTGGCAGAACCGTTCAGACTCGGATATACAGCATCTCAGGTCATTTCTTTTTATAGCGGCAAGGAACCTGGTCAACAAGTATTTCAGAAGACAGATCAATCTGCGTAAGTACAAAGAATATCAACTCATGCAGGACATCGCGGATAGTATTGAAGCCGACTATGATTTAAATGAAAAGGAACTGATGAAGGCCATCGACAATGCCCTTGAAGATTTGCCGGAGAAAACCGCACATATTTTCAGGATGAACAAGCTCGATAAAGTTTCGATCGATAAGATCGCCATGCGCTTGTGATGCATCCAGTTCCCTTTCCTCTTGCCTGTTTCTGTTTGACCATTTATC
>CAZAVR010000249.1:0-923 GCA_964488435.1 uncultured Cytophagales bacterium
TTAGCGGTGGTTCCGTCCGGATAAGTATAGGGAAGTCCGCCTCCGTTTCGCTCCACCAGGGTTTGAGGAGAAAGCCCGTTACCCATAGCCGCAGCAAAATCTGTAGAATACAGGTCGCCGCCCAGTTTATAGTCGATAAGTGCATACAGGCTGAAGTTTTTGTAGCGAAAGGTGTTGCCTAATCCACCGGTGAGGTCGGGTGCTGCGTTTCCTATGGCCACCGCCTCGTCGGTTGTAACATATTTCGTGCCTATGACCTTTTCCTTGTTGGCATCCATGATACGTTGAACGATTTTCTGTCCGTTGGCGTGGTATTTATAATCATATCCGTAGATTGTACCATATTTTTCGCCCACTTTCACTTGTTGTGCAGCACCATTGCTGATGCCGAATACATCCGCCAGCGGGTAGGTGTCCACGCCCTGATCCAGGCTGATCACCCTGTTTACATTGTGCGCGCCGTTGAGCGTCAGATCCCAGGAGAAATCAGCAGACTTGATGGCAGAAGCTCTCAGAATGAATTCGAACCCTGTATTCCTCAACTCCCCGGTATTGAACGTCACGCGGGATACGCCGGATGATACGGGTATGGGGGCGCTCAGGATCTGGCTGGTAGAGTTGATACGGTAGAATGAGAAATCCAGGCCGAAGCGGTTGTTGAGAAACCCTAACTGAGTACCAATCTCAAAGGATTTAGAACGTTGTGGCTCTAGTCCCAGGGGAGGAAGTGTCTTTTGCAGGCTGCGTGTAGGCAGTCCTCCGAACGACGATGCATCATACACGTAACTGGTACGGTAGGGGTCGGTTCCGTTTGCACTTGCCGCGTAGGCTACTCTTAGTTTACCAAAGTCAAGCCATGGTGTACTGCCTGACATGCCCAGCGCCTCGGTAAATACAAAGCTCAAGCTGGCCGACGGATAAAA
>CAZAVR010000249.1:933-6337 GCA_964488435.1 uncultured Cytophagales bacterium
TGCACCCCACGTGCACGTGGGCGACGGATAACAGAAGGTCGGGCTGGCAGAAGGAAGCGTAGAAGACCAGTCGTTACGTCCCGAAACCTGGAGGAAAAGAAAATCCCGGTAGCCAAGATCAAGAATTCCATAGGTGGAATTGATCTTACTTTCCGCACGGTACTCCTCAGGAAGCCAGTCGGTATAGCTGGTACCCATATTGGCAGTGGTGTTTCTCAGGAAGTACTGGAAAGGAATAGAGAATGGTCCCTTGTTCCATTGTTTCGACCCATGGTAACGATTGTACCATGAGCTGGCACCCAAAGTAAGGCTTACATTCAAATCCCTGGCCAGGAACTGGTCCTTATGCAGGGTGGCGATGAAGTCAGAGTTGATCGTATGGTTTTTGTTTACGTCCAGACCATACTCCCCCTGTAATCCTGCAATATCTATCGGTGTTTTCTTTGTCTCAAACTCGTTGGTATTGTAATCAAGACCAGTACGGGCCATCAGGTTTAACCAGGGAGTAACCGTATAGTTAAGTTTGACGGAACCAAGGAGCTGATCTCTTTCAAGATTCGTATTGTTTTCGAATGCATTCCAGTACAGATCTTTCCCGTAGCCGCCGTAAGGATACCCCAGGCGGTAGGTGCCGGTATCAAAGAGGTTTTTCGAGCCGTCTGCTTTTCTGTACAAACCGGATTCAAGGTTTTTGTAATCACGTGGCATGCCATAGACCATAAACTTGGTCCAGCTGTTGTTGTCTCCGATGTTCGGCGTATTCAGACGTTTGAAGTTGGTATAGCTGGAAGTGACCTCCACCTTGATCCTTTTGGAGATGTCAATATTCGAGCCGGCATTGATGGTTGTCTGGTCAAAATGACTGTTGGGTACTACGGCTTTGTTGCTGTTTCTGCTTAGAGAAACCCTTATGGTCCCGAACTCGCCTCCTCCTGAGAAGGACAGGTTATGAGTAGTGGTGTTTCCTGTCCGGAAAAACGACCGGATATTGTTGGGATTGGCTTCCCATTTCCGGCGTGTGCCGTCCCACCATGTGATTTCGCGACCATCCAGTTTGGGACCCCACGAAGCTCCTGTACCGTACCAGCTAAACAAATCCCAGGTGTTATACCCTCCTGGGGCGTTGCCCTGGTTGTAATATTTTCCGTCATAGAAGGTTACGCCCTGCCAGGGATCCGCTGCGGGATATACTTCGTTGCCGTTTGCGTCTTTAGGGAACGTTTTCTCAGCAGACCACAGGCCTATAGCGCCACCGTATCCATATTCGTTCTGGAAATCCTGGTATCTGTAAACGTCCGTCCAGCGGGTTGAAAAATTATAGTCTATACCCAGGCCGCTCTTCTTCATTCCTTTTTTTTTGTCGTAATCAGGATAACTCCGTTTGCTCCCCGTGCACCGTATAAGGCGGCTGCCGTCGGGCCTTTAAGCACGTTTACGTCTTCTACGTCTTCGCTGTTGATGAAATTGAGATAAGATCCCCAGTCTTTAAGTGCACCGAGATCCGAATTTTCTGTTCCTGTTTTGTTGTCTTTCCCAATAGGGTTGTCCTGTACCTGTACTCCGTCAATTACAAGCAAAGGCTGATTGCTTCCCAGGAGACTGTTGTTTCCGCGAATAACGATTCTTTGCGAGCTCCCTTCTACTCCGTTGGGTGTGGTGATGTTCAACCCCGCTACTTTGCCCATTAGTCCTGAAGCCATCGTTGGCGGAGCTACCTTGTTGATCTCTTTCGAGTCAATCCTTTGTACTGAGTACCCGATTTCTTTCGCTTCCTTTTGGATGCCCAAGGCAGTAACGACCACCTCTCCCAGCACTTGTTGGTCATTCTGTAAAACGATGTTCAATTGAGAGGCGTTGCCTGCCTGAACCTCCTGGGTGCGGAAACCGATAAAGGAAAAAACAAGTACACCCGATTTTTCCGGAACCGCGATGGTGTACTTTCCTGACATATCGGTCGTCGTTCCTCTGGATGTCCCCTTGATCACGACCGATACCCCGGGGAGGATTTCCCCTTCCGCTGATGTGACTAAGCCCGTTATGTTTTGTGCCATCGCGGGAGTGCACGCAATAAGCAGCAACATCATAAGCCTGAATAAATGTTTCAACATAAAATTGCCTGATTTAGGTTAAAAAAAACTCTAAGTGAGGGATTAGTTTGAAGTGAAATTTAATCCTTAAGGCAAATATATTAATATATTTTAATAATAAAAGAATATTAGATCAGTTTTTTTCAAAAAAATGGGGTTAATTTACATTTATTTATAAATTTATAAAGTTGAGGGGACTTAATAAATTATAATAAATATTTAAAAAATTATATACAAGGGGGCGCTGACGAATGTAGATTGCGTTTTTGGACACAGCAGATAAAAAAAACGCAAGGAAGCAGGCGGATCCGGCAGAGGATAAGAAGATATTTTAGTGGATCAGCCCGGCGTCAGGCATCAGGGGCCGAGACCAGCGAAGTACCGGATTTCCCCGCTACTGCATCAGTCAAATCGTCTGCATGACAAATCATTACTTTTTGGATACCCAGGGACAATGCGCCGAAAGCGTTGTCAAGTTTTGGAATCATGCCTTTATTGATCACGCCGCTGCTTTTATAAGCTTCGTAAGAGATCGGATTGAGAACCGGAATCACAGATGTGTCGTCTTCAGGATCGGAGAGTACCCCTTTCTTTTCGAAACAATAGATAAGTGTGACCTGGTGAAGACCTGCCAGAGCCACTGCCACTGCAGATGCAATGGTATCGGCATTCGTATTAAGGAGCTCTCCATCCGTATTATACGTTAAAGGAGCCAGTACAGGTGTAAGCCCCTTTTCAAGAAAAGCTGATAAGGCCTGACCGTTTACGTTTTCGACATCACCTACAAAGCCATAATCTATGGTCTTCACCGGCCTTTTGACAGAGCGGATTATCCCTCCGTCTGCGCCGGTAAGGCCGATCGCGTTGCATGATAAGGCCTGTAACCTGGCGACGAGGTTTTTGTTCACCAGTCCACCATATACCATCGTGACAACATCAAGCATGGCCCGGTCAGTGATACGGCGGCCGTCTACCATCCGGGTCTCAATTTCAAGTTGGGAAGCCATTTGGGTGGCAATCTTTCCACCCCCGTGGATCAAAACCTTTTCGTACGGGATGGCGCTGAAATTCCGGAGAAAGCGGGAGCTGGCTTCGGGATTATCGATGATATTACCGCCGATCTTTACTATATATAAGGAAGACATACAATTCCATGGGGGATGATCCTGTCATCCATAGTTAAACATAAAAAGAAACTGGTGCAAAGTTAGCGGGAAAAGCAGAACTACCTCCGTCGGCCCCGCTTATTTACTTGTTTGGGTTTTTCCCTTCGTTTTGATACCGGTTCGGGCCGGTTCTTTCTTCCCCGTTGCCGGTTGTTACCGTCTTCAGCAAGTACGAGGTCCATGCTTCGTCTGCCCAGGTTGATGTCTTTCACTTTCACTTTCACCGGGTTTCCGAAGGTGTAGATTTTATGTTGCTTCTGCCCAACCAGGCGATAATTCTCTTTGTCCAGTTCATAATAGTCGTCATTCAGGTCGGCAAGCCGGATCATGCCCTCTGAGGCCGTCTCGGTGATCTCAACATAAATCCCGAATTCCGTCACACCTGTTATGATTCCGTCGAATTCCCTGCCCGCTTCCTGGAGGCTCATGAATTCCATTTGCTTGTACTTGATGGAAGCCCTTTCGGCCTCGGCTGCCAGGCGTTCCCGCTCTGACGAGTGCTTGCACCTGGTTTCCAGCAGTTCTTTGTTTTCAGGTTTGCCTCCGTCCAGGTAATGCTGCAAAAGCCTGTGCGCAATAAGGTCAGGGTATCTTCGTATCGGTGAGGTAAAATGAGAGTATCTGCGGAAGGCCAGCCCGAAATGTCCCAGGTCTTCCGTACTGTATCGGGCTTTGGCCATGGTGCGGACTGCCAGAGATTCTATCAGATTTTGCTCCGGTTTTCCCTCTACCTCTTCCAGCATGTTATTCAGCGAGCTGGAAATGCCCTTCTCATTATCCACCTCTACCTTATAACCCAGTTTCGAGGCAAACCTGGCGAACGTCTGAAGTTTTTCAGGGTCGGGGGCTTCGTGCACGCGGTACACCATCGTATTTTTTACATTGCCTGCGGACGTACCATATATATATTCAGCCACACGTTTGTTAGCCAGAAGCATAAATTCTTCAATCAGCTTATGGGCATCCTTGCGTACTTTTGGATAAATTCCCAGCGGCTTTCCGTTTTCATCGAGACGAAATTTTACCTCTACCGTTTCAAAATTGACGGCCCCTTTCTTAAACCGCTCTGAGCGGATCTTTTTGGCGAGTGTATTAAGGATAATCAATTCTTCGCTATAATCACCTGTTCCGGACTCCAGCACTTCCTGCGCCTCCTCATAAGTGAAGCGCCGGTCAGAATGGATAACGGTGCGACCAAACCATTCCCTTACGATCCGCGCCTCATCGTTAAGCTCAAAAACTGCTGCGAACGCGAGTCTGTCTTCATGCGGGCGAAGTGAACAGAGATTGTTGGAAAGCTTTTCCGGCAGCATGGGTACTGTACGGTCGACCAGGTATACTGAGGTCGCGCGTCTGTAGGCCTCCTTATCGATTTCGCTTCCCGGCTGTACATAATAGGACACATCCGCGATATGCACACCTACTTCTACGTGGTTATTCTCCAGTCGCCGGAAAGAAATCGCGTCATCAAAATCCTTGGCATCCAGGGGGTCTATGGTAAATGTCGTTATAGTCCGGAAGTCTTTCCGCCCGGCGAGCACCTTTTTAGGGATAGACTCCTTAATTTTTACAGCTTCTTTTTCTACCTCTTCGGGGAAGGTATAAGGCAGGCCGAATTCCGTAAGAATGGCATGCATTTCTGTATTGTTATCTCCCGCCCGTCCCAGGGTATTGATGATTTCTCCCTCTGCTTCGCGGGTCTCTGTAGGCCAGGTTGTAATCCTTACCACTACCTTGTCTCCGTCTTTGGCTTCATGCACCCGGCTCGGATTGATCAGTACAGTGTGGTATATTTTACGTTGATCGGGTTTCACAAGGGCATACCCTGCGTGGGCTTCCAGCGTGCCGACTACCTCCTGCCTTCCTCTTTCTACAATGTTGGTTACACGACCTTCCTCTCGCTTTTCCCTGCGGTTGTAAAAAGTATGCACACTTACAAGGTCTCCATCTACCGCACCGTTCAGGTCGTCTGTACTTACATAGAGGTCTTTCGTTCTTCCTTCAACGATGACAAAGGCAAATCGCCTGTTAACGTGGTCAACTCTTCCGGTAATTTCGGCGGATCTCCGGTCACCGGAAGTTGAAGATGGATTCGAGGGATTAATTTTGGCTTCTACCCAGCTGTATCTTCCACCGGCTTGTCGCGTTAAT
>CAZAVR010000250.1:0-6311 GCA_964488435.1 uncultured Cytophagales bacterium
ATAAAGATAATTGGTTTTCTCTTTTTATGTTGTCCCAGTTTTAGGGAAGTCTTCAAGTTTAACGAAAGCACGCTCCTCCAGTCCTTCATCCCTAGTCCTATTCGCCTTTAAGTCGACTCAGATTGTAGGAAATGGAAGCAAAGAAACCCAATTTCGGGAACACTGATATAAGAGGAATAGCATCCGGACTTTCTAATTTCGTATATACCTTTCCCGGCGTCAGACCTCTATCCAATAGCTTTGTCGACTTTAAAGTAATCCCTAGATTCAAAATAAGCCTATCACTATCATTGATAAAGCTAAGTAGAGAGCCTCCCAGGTGAAAGTTCAAGTTATCGAAACCTGCCGTAGTACTTACCCCTGCATTAAATCCACCTTTAAATTTCCCCTTACTACGGAAATAAAGATGGGCTAAGCCACCGATAGACAGCATTCCCTCATAGGGCTTTCTGTCACTCCTTATAATCTCCCTCGTATCTGCCGTGTGATAAATGTAATAATAGTTCGGATCTAAAAAGCTTTTATTTCCGAGCCCACTGCTCCAAAAAACTCCGCTGCTAAAATCTACCTTTACACCGCTTTCGGCTTTTATCTTTATTTTAATTTCCTTTTTTTCAGGAGATCCACACTCATTCAGGTCATTTGGGGTGATCGATATTTTAACAGTTGTCAAATCCTTACTTACCGAAACAGATTCGGATTCATACTGGAAATTTGACTCGTTAGCCAGTAATAGGTACGCTCTATGTAGAAAATAAAATTTATTATTTTTCTCATATTGCGTCAGTAATTCATGAGCTGAGTTCGAAATTTCGTTCAAGCGTTTAATTTTTTCTATTTTTATTGGTAAGCTATCTTTTTCTGTAGCTATTTCAGTATTTATTTTATCTATATCATCATTAATTTTATTTTTAAACAAGTGGTTTTTTTGTGATAAATTACTTAGTTGGTTTTTTAGATTTTTTATATCCTGTTCTAATTCTTCAATACTCTTTTCGTGATTTTCATTTAAAAATTCAATATACTTCGGAATAGCTGATTTAAGGGCATCCGCATCAGTTGCGATATTGTTTTGCAAATCATCCAGGTATCTTTTTAAACCTTTGCCAACCTCCTTCGGAGATCTTTCATGCTCAGGGATATACACGGCGTCATTAACAAAGTCTTTGGTGATGTTTATTAGTCGGGTTTCTATAGTAGAATAATTATCTATGCAGTTCCTTGATATTGCATATAACGCGTTTTCAAATTTTGGAATTCTCTCCAACTTTCTATTATATTTTTCAAAATTTAGATAAATTTGATTTACATATCCTCTAACAGCCTGTAGAGATTTTAGAGAATCTACTGAAGAGGGTGAGTGAGCTATTGAGCCTGTTACAATATAAGGAGGAAGTTTAATGGATTTGAAAGCAGAAGGCAGCGCAATGTTAAAATCAACTTCTGACTTTGTTGTTTCAATCTTGTACAACACTCTATTTAGATTAACAATTTTAATTTGTAAGATCTTATCCGCCTTTAAATACACTTCCGAGTCTTTATTTAGTGTCACAATGCATCTTGCGGAATCTGATTGATTTTGACCTTGGATAGAGATAAACTCTTTTGCTAAATAATCATAGGTAAAAATGATCTGAGCTCGGCTCAGGGTTACGACAAATAGTAACGCAAAGGTGAGGGTGGTTGTTTTCATAAGTTTTATTTATCTAAATACCATCTTTTGATACATTTTTTATCATTATTTGACAATTGGTAAGGTGCTGTAATTTCAAATTTACCATCCGTTAGAAATTTGGGAACCTCATATATCATAATGGATTCTACGTCAAATCCGTCGCATATCTTGTACTTTTTTACTTCGCTTGGCAAAAGCTCCATAAATACATTTTCATCAACTTTTGATTTTTCCCATTTATATTTTTCCATATAGTATTTATATACTTCGTCTCTATTCCATGGAATTTTCTTATCCGGATTTTTGAGCTCGTGTTCAAGGCCTAGTGCGTGACCGAATTCGTGAAGTATTATTTTTCTAAATTCTTTTACATTTTTTATTGTATCAATTCTTTCTAAAAACATAGTTGGTTCATTTTTGTAGACATTAGCTTCATTTCCGATATAGGACGCATAACCATTTTCTTCAAAAGAAATCCTTATATCAGAATCGGGCCTGATACTTGTTTTTATAAACTCTACACCACTATGATCTTTCCATTCATTAGCATGCTTAATAATATTTTCTAAAAAATATGGCTCATATTTTTTCTCATTTTTAAAATATACCTTCAATTTAGATTTACTCCACTTCGTCGCATTCTTCCCGATTAACTTTGCTTGAGGCGGCCGCGGCAATCTTGTACATAATACTATCTTGACTGGCTGTTGCCTTTCCTTCCATCGTACAAGGTACTTTCCTAATAATAGGATCGCAAGAACTGAGCATAGAAGAAAGCAATATTTCATAGCAGGTCGAGGGTTGGTAATTGTAAATATACAAAATATTAATATTTAGCTGAAAATATGAAAGATCGACTGGTATGTTTTCCATGAATTTGGAAGGAATGGGGTTTTAAGTAATCGGTCGGATACTTAATATAAGCTATAGTATTCTGCATTTCAATATCAATGATTAACTTTTTACCATTGGGATCAAACGTAATCTCTTCCATATTAATAAAGAGATTTTAACTATGACACAACGTGTATAGATGGGCCGTTTTCAGCCTGCATGACAAAGTTAAATTGATCGCTTCCTTAAAAACTACCGGAATTTCACGGCTTTAACACCGGGAAAAACACCCGGTCAAAACCGGAGAAAGACGGAATCTTTGTGATATATGCAAACACTTATCGGAAAAAGTCACTGGTATGATTATCTTTATGCCAACAAACCTTTCAAACACTTTTTTTACAATTTTTCAAACCCTCTAAAATCATTACTATCATGAAAAAAAACGCTTTATTTCTTTCAATGGCCCTGCTGATAAGTCTCTCTGCCGGGTATTTAGCATGGGGATCCAGGTATTCCTCAGAACCTAGAGTTTCCGCACCGGCAGCAAGAGTGACCTTTGAGCTCACACCGCTTACTCGCGTAAAAAGCGATGTTAAAGAATACAGATTATCCTTGCCGAATCCAGTACCTTCGGATAGTTTGTACGGATTCTATATATCCTACTCACTTTTTGACAAGAATTTTGGTTCTGAAGGTCTCTTTCGCTCCGATATTGCTTCTTTAAAAAGGCCTGGTGGTACTAATAGTGCCGGAGTCTACTATGCAAAGCGAGGAAGCGAAAATTTTAATTATTTAGTGTTCTCGAACATAAAAGGGAATCAGATTAATGATGCGGAAAACCATATTTACAGGATCAAGGGGCTTAATATCAACATTCACAAAGTTCTTCAGAATCACATGGCAACAAACTCATCGGATGTAGAAATCCTTACTTCACACCGCACCTGCCAACCCAACTGCCCCAATTGGTACCCCGGACACTAACCATGAATTGGTCGCCCTACTATGTTACCGCTGCGTCTGTTTTATGCATCCTGACCGGTATTCTGCGTTTTGGAACACTTTCATACCGGCTTAAAACCCTGCTGATATTCCTGATCGTAACAGTCGGGCTGGAAGAATTGATCGTAATTTTATCGCCGGAGCGGGAGGAAGAGTACAGGTGGATCCGCCGCCTGTACATCTTCCAGCGCCCTTTCCAATATGTAATTTATGCGTCTGTCGTACTGGAGGCTATTGACTTTCCAAAGGCAGGGATCTATGTCAGGGCAACCGCTCTGGCTTTTTTCGGTTATGTCGCCGTCCTGTTTCTGACAGGCAATACCAGTGCGTCCGCTGTAAGCACGACTTTCATCCTGACCGGGATCGGCCTTATCGCCGTTTCGCTTGTATACTTCAGGTCCGTCATGACATCCCCCGTACCCGTTTCGCTTCACGGCGATCCTGCTTTCTGGATTGCGACAGCACTGCTGTTTTTCTATTCCGGGAATATCATCGCCACGGGCTTGTACCCGCAGTTGCTCCGGATTTCCGAAGAACTGGCAAAACTATTGTATAAGTCGCTCACCTTATCGCTGGGAGTTGTAAATTACCTTCTTTTTGCAGTCGCCTTTTTTATAGGAAGAAAAACCCCTCCCGGAAATGCCGGCCAGTGAAATTACCGTACTGATTGTAGTTTCCTGCAGCGTGCTGATGCTGCTGGCAGTGTTTATCGTTTCTTTTATATGGGTGTTTAACGAAAGACAAAAGTCTTTTTTGAGGGAAAAAGAATCGCTGGCGATCCGCTATCAGCAGGAAATCCTCCAGGCCCAGCTTGAGATACAGCACCAGACGCTGCAGTATTTCAGCGGCGAAATTCACGATAACGTCGGCCAGTTGCTGTCGGTGGCACGGGTTTATCTCAACATGCTCGAAACCGAAGCTACGGGCTTTTCACGGCAGATCGGCGAGACCAATGAAGTGATTGCCAGCGCAATAAGCGAGCTGAGAGCTTTGAGCAAAAGCCTCGACGGCGATTTTGTAAAGGATTTCGGGCTTATCGAGAGCCTGGCACATGAGCTGCAGCGCGTACGCCGTACCGGGCAATATGAAACCAGGCTGGATATAAGCGGAACCCCTTGCCGGCTGGAACCACAACGTGAGCTGGTCGTATTCAGGGTGATACAAGAACTGATCAATAACGCGATCAAACACGCCGATGCCCGGAGGATTTCCGTATACGCAGATTTCGCTGATTCCGGGCCCCTCGCTATCGTAGTGTCCGACGACGGCAAAGGCTTCGAATATGCTCCGCGAGAGCACAATACGCTGAAAGAATCGGGAGCCGGCCTCAGAAGCATACGACGCCGTATGGAGCTGATCGGCGGCACCTGTAGCTTTGAAAGCGGGGCGGAAAAAGGTACAAAAGCCACTATAACCCTGCCAATGGACAACAGGTAGAATGATTTGTAAAACTGATTGCTATGAAAAAAAATACGGTGGTAGTGGTCGATGATCACGAACTGATGGCGAAGGCGCTATCGGGCCTTATCCAGCGTTTTGACGAATACGAAGTGCTCTACGAGGTATATAACGGCAAGGACCTTCAAAGCCGGTTCGATCTGAAAACGATCCCCGACATCGTGCTCCTTGATATCAACATGCCTGTTGTGGACGGATACCAGACCTGCCTCTGGCTGAAAAACAACTTCCCGGAAGTACGGGTGCTTGCGCTTTCGATGAACGACAAAGAAGATGCGATTGTACGGATGCTGCGTAACGGGGCGAGAGGCTACCTGCTGAAAGACTGCAAGCCGACGGAACTGAAGCAAGCGCTCGATGCCCTGGTAAGTAAAGGATATTACTACAATGAATTTATCACCGGGCAACTGATCAAAAGCCTCAACCCCGAACTCCCCCCTGATCCTGTCGCAAAGCTGGGGCTCAATGACCGCGAGTTACAGTTTGTCAGGCTCTCATGCAGCGATCTTACCTATACTGAAGTAGCCGACAAAATGTGCGTAAGTCCGCGTACGGTAGACGGATACCGCGAATCGGTTTTTGAGAAAATGAATGTCAGGAGCCGGGTAGGAATGGTAATCGAAGCCATCCGCCTGAAACTCGTTGAGGTTTAGGTGCTCCCTCCGTTTAAATAAATGCCTGAATTCCCGTATCTTCAGCCCGCTATTTGTTAACTTAACAGGAAAAGCATGTTCATATCAAACTTCAAAAACATTCTCATCATTGCAATGGCGTGGTGCAGCAGCGCGGCCCTGGCCATTGCCCAGTCTCCCGCCAAAAGCAGGTACGACCATCATACGCTGTTTCACCCTCTCTACAACTCCCCGCCCGGCAATGAGTTCCGGTCGTCGGGGGGGGCGGCCCGGGGGCAGCCTACTGGCAGAACAGGGCTGACTATAAGATAGAAGTAGCGCTTGACGAACCGAAGAAAACACTGAGCGGCTTCGTGGAGATCACCTACAAAAACAACAGCCCCGATGAGCTCCGCCACCTTTGGCTCCAGCTCGACCAGAATTCGTTCAATACCGCCTCAAGAGGCGGGAAAACGACCCCGATAACAGGCGGCCGTTTCGGCAACCAGGAATTCGACGGCGGGAATACCCTGAGCGAAGTCAGCATTCAGCAGGGAAAAGGCAAATGGCAGGCGGCCAATTACATCGTAGACGATACACGGCTCCAGATCCGCCTGGAGCAGCCCGTGCAGGCCAAAGGCGATGCAATTAAGATCAGGATCGGCTTCTCTTACATCATACCCAATTACGGATCGGACCGGACCGGTATACTGGAAACCAAAAACGGT
>CAZAVR010000251.1:0-6303 GCA_964488435.1 uncultured Cytophagales bacterium
TTGCAAAAAAGCTGCAATGCACTAATTGGCAACGATAATGCGAGCTTACACGGACCTGACCCGAAACTGTCCCGACTTGTTATGAAAATCCTTTCTTATTTGGCCGGAATTCCCATCGTGGGATTATTCCTTTGGGTGATGTGGTATGACTCTCTCAATATCCCGTCCTATGATGACTTCGATTCCACTCTGAGTTTTTTGAGATATTACCTGGAAGGTGATGTGACGTCGTGGAAAGAAAGCTTTGCGTATCTGATCCAGACGCACAACGAGCATAGAATATCTATGTCAAGATTTACCTCATTGGTTTATTATAAATGGGCCGGGACACTCAACTTTACAAATCTGATTTATATACAGAATATATATCTGGCAGCTATTTTTGCTTTGGTAGTTTTTATCATGAGGAACCAGAAGCTGAGGGTAGATTACTTTCTTTTGCCGGTCATTTGTTTTTGTTTTTCGCTTTCCTTCTGGCAGATCAGTTTTTATTATGCGGGCGGGATTACGAGCTATTCCGTGTTGTTTTATGTTATGCTGAGTTTGTATTGGCTGCATAAGGCGTCGGGTGCCCGGTCAGTCTATTTTCTGGGAGCGTTTGTGTCTGCGTTTATAGCTATGCTCTGTTTCGGAAACGGGCTTCTTGTTATTCCGCTGGGATGTTTTCTTCTTTGGGCGGAGGGGAAGAAGAGAATGGCTGGCTATTGGTTACTTTTGGTGTTGTCTCTTGTCTTATTTGAATGGATAGCCCCGGCAGGGAAGTCTCCGAGGGTTCCAGGAATGAATATCGAATGGGCTGCGCGGGTGCTGTTTACCTATCTCGGCAGTTTTATGTTTGTTAATCCGGCCATCAGGTGGCTGTATTATGGGAACATCATTTTATGTATGGTGACAGGGCTGGGTGTTCTGGTTTTTTGGATAAGGCAGTTTTTTAATGGATATGCTTTCAGAAACCCTCTTTTGTATTGTCTGCTTTCTTTTCCTATCTTGACAGGCATACTGATTTCGATAAGCAGGTATCAGTTGAAGGCAGCTGCGGGAATTGCTCCAAGGTACATGATTTACACCACCATGATCCCCATATTTATTCTCTTTATCTGGGGGGCGAGTGATAAGATTCAAAAGAAATGGGTTCCCGCTCTGCACCTGGGAGTTTTGGCCATTTGGAGTATTTGCTTTGTCAACGACCGAAGGGCGCTACAGCAATCTAATAAGGATATAGCCAGGGTATATGCCAATTGGAAGGTAGATAATTCTACCCCACTTGTCTATTACTCCAAGGCGGACTATTCCGGTATTTTGCATTGGTCTTTGAAAAACCACGTATGGAAGGAGCCGGAAGATTTTAGCGGCGGGGTGCGTGCGCTCGGTCAATGAGACCATTTTGGCGACTTTGCCGGTTGTTGAGTTGGCGGTTCTTGATAAGCGGGTAAGCTTTCTGGCGGAGCGATATTATGATCCTTTAGAACACGCTGACTACCTGCGCGTCTGCATTCCGGATTGAACCTACTCTACAATTCCATTTCCCGTTTTTGCCGGATCCTTTTCAAGGTCGTGAACAAAGCCGTTAATCACGGCATAGCGTACCTTTCCGTTTTTCTTCAGGACAAATGTCGCTGTATTACCCAGTTCCGGGATCCCCGAAGGGGAAGTAGCGCTTCGCAGGACATGGAGCGGGGATGTCGTAAAATAAAGACCCAATGCCCGGGTATTGGCGCCTGGAGCAAGCCTGACATAAGTGTAGCCATCCTTCAGCAAATTGTAAGCGTTGACTTTCGAAAGCTCGGTAAGATTGCTGAAAGCTGTAGGGTAGATTTTTCCTTTTTCGGCGACAAGTCCTTCTGCATCTAGTTCCTGGCTTCCATATTGAGGATGTAAATCTCCCACATCTTCTATCTTACTATAGTAGAAAAATTTGGTAGCATTCGCATAGCTGACTTCATTCCTGTTTATACCGAAATCTGTCTTGAAGGACTGCCCGTTTTTTCTGACGGTGGCGTTTCTGACAACGAGATCATAAATCCATTTTCCGTTTTGCGGAATGTCAAAATAATGGTTGCGGTTTTCTTTTTCGTAACTTCCGTCAGCAATGGCGCCGAGAGAAGACAACAGTGCCATGAAGTTCAATTTCCTGATGAACTGCTTCTCCGGGTCTCCCACATAGCCTCCCGACTCGATCAGTACCAGGGTGGTTCCCCATTTTTGAACGTTATCACCGAAGCCGCGGGGCTCGTGGTCGTCGGCATATCTTGCTACCTGACCAGGGATATATCTTTGCAGGATTTTATTCATACCCGTAATAAGCTGCATGGATCTTGCCCTTGTAGGATTGACAGACAACTCATAATCGTAGGAGGTGGCCAGGAAGGAAATGGCCGCCACTTTCGGACTCCTTCCGGCGGAGTATCGGGGACTCTGATCGTGGAGATTGAATCCGAAATCAGGTTTGAGTTCAGTGACCAATCCCTTCAGAATCCGGGCTTCGCTTGTCTGAAGTGCGGCAGCATCCCGGTTCATATCTATTCCTTGCATCGTACGCCGCTGATATCTTTCCGCGCCGTCAGGATTGAGCATGGGAACGAAATAGAGGGTTGTGTTTTTGAGTAGCAAAGCGCGGAATGAATCGAAGCCGTCATTCTTTCCTTCCAGAAAATTAAAAATATCGAAGCTTGCCATAGTGGCTGTCGGTTCATCACCATGCATCTGGGTCCAAAGTAAAACTTTCTTCGTTCCCGAGCCGATTTTTAGCATTTGAATGGCTCTGCCCTCAAATGAGCTGCCAACTTTTCGTACCTGATAGGCTGGATCTGCCGACCTTTTGGCTATAAGCGGCAGTATGTCCTTCTGCTTAAAGCGTCTTTGTGTAAGCGAGGTCTCTTTGTATTTCTCATGGGCCTTGAACAGGCGCTCGGCCAGATCCTCCGGCGGGGTCGCGATGATACTGGATGTCACGGTCAGAAAGGTAAAAAGCAAACTGCGGGTCAGGAGTTTCATAGGATATGGATACTTAAAACCGGGGCCTGGCCGGGCAATGATTTTTTATATTGCAAATATACAAAAGCTTTTGTTCTAACGATATGAAGCGAATAGATGTGTATAAGTCTGTTTCCTGTTGTGGAATGAATCGTATCTTGCAGATTCTTTTAAAGTAAACCCGGAACTGCATGCAACTGACCCCTGATTTGTTAATAGAAGGTTACGTGAATGGAATTTTCCCTATGGCCGAGACAGACGGTACAATCTACTGGTACGCTCCGGACCCCCGGGCTGTCATACCCATTGAGACATACAGGTCGCCCAAATCACTCCGCCCGGTTTTGAATAAGAACCTTTTTCAGGTCAGAGTGGATACAAATTTTGAGGGGGTGGTGAGAGGCTGTGCCCTGCCGAGAGGCACCGAAGATTCTACCTGGATTTCTGAGGAAATCATTGAGAGCTATACCCGTCTTCATCGTGAGGGATTTGCACATAGTGTAGAGGTATACCTGGAAGACAGACTCGTAGGCGGGTTGTACGGAGTGGCTATCGGCGCAGCGTTTTTCGGAGAGTCAATGTTTCATCTGGCAGACAATGCCTCGAAAGTAAGCTTCCATTTCCTGATGACTATACTTAAAAAGCAAGGGTACCAGCTGCTGGATACGCAGTTTATCAACGACAACGTAAAACGTTACGGTGCGGTGGAGATTCCGAAGTCATCGTACATGAACCTGCTAAGGAAAGCCGTTGCGGGGAGAGCTAAATTTATACTATGAACTATATCGTTTGCCACAATATAACGTTGAAAGAATCAGCCGCTGAACTTAGGAGTGCCAGGTGAGGGAGAAGACGGCAGGGTTATTGTCGGTGCGCTGGTCTGGAAAAAGCAGTAATCATGATCACATTTTAACAATTACTTGTCATGGATTTAAAATCACTTACCGCACTGGTTACGGGAGGAGGCTCGGGTTTGGGAGAGGCCACCGTCCGCATGCTCGTCAGAGAGGGGGTTCGCGTCGTTATTCTGGATTTAGACGAGGTGTCCGGGGAAAAGCTGACCGGGGAGCTGGGAGCACAGGTTGTTTTTTGCAGGGCAGATGTTTCTGACGAGCTGGAAGTGCAGCAGGCGATTAACGCGGCACTGGAGCGATTTGGTTCGCTTGAGATTGTCGTCAACTGTGCGGGTATCTCAGCGGCGGCTAAGACCGTGGGCAAATCTGAACAGGGCTACGGCCCTCACTCTCTTCAGTTATTTGAAAAAAGCATAAAGGTGAATCTGACCGGCACGTTTAATGTGATACGTCTCGCGGCCTTTGTTATGGAGAGGAATAACCCGAACCAGGAAGGTGAAAGGGGCGTAATTATCAATACCGCTTCGGTGGCAGCCTTTGACGGGCAGATGGGCCAGGCGGCGTACGCGGCAGGTAAGGGTGGAATTGTAAGTCTTACTTTACCGGTGGCGCGTGATCTTGCCAGATCCGGTATCAGGGTGATGACCATTGCACCCGGGTTGTTTGAGACGCCCATGATGAAGGGTTTCTCGGAGGAGGTTCGTGATTCTTTGGGTAAGCAGGTACCTTTCCCGTCGAGATTAGGCAAGCCTGAAGAATACGCCAGGCTTGTCTGTTCCATCATTGAGAATCCGATGTTGAACGGGGAAGTAATACGGCTGGATGGAGCCATAAGAATGGCGCCAAAGTGAGTTGTAATGTCTAAATTCTGTCGATAAGATCTCCGACTTTCCTTACGGGTCTCCCGGCAATGTGGTCTGCTATGGCTGCAGCGTGTTCCCTGCCGTTTTCAATAAATACTTTTTCTGTGTGGACGCCGGCGAGCACCGTGCCGCAGAGATAAAGCCCCTGAACGTTGGTCTGGAAAGTCTGAGGGTCATAGACAGGCACTTTGGTTTCAGGGTCGAGGGTAACACCGCATCTGCGCAACAAATGTTCGTCAGGCAGATATCCGGTAAGGAGAAAGACGAAATCTGCCGGAACAGAAGTGAGCTCGCTTGTTTCATTATGCTGAACGGTTACTTTCCGGGGGGAAATCGCCACTACCCGGCTGTCGAATATTGTTTGGATTTTCCCTTCTTTGACCCTGTTTTTCACATCAGGTACCAACCAGTATTTTACTGTTTTCCTGAAGTCGCTGCCCTTGTGTACGATGGTTACACGGGCATCCGTGCGGTACAGCTCAAGGGCGGCTTCTACGGCTGAATTAGACCCTCCCACCAGCACTATGTCCGTATAAGAGTATTTATAGGCTTCCTCATAATAATGTGAAACGTGGGGCAGGCTTTCTCCTTCTACGTTCAGTGTCTTCGGGAAATCAAAATAGCCGGTGGCCAATACTACTTTTCGGGAATGAAAGGCTTCCCCTGCATGGGTTTCTGTCCGGAAATTGCCGTCCGGAAGCTTTGTTATCTTTTCCACTTCCGTGAAGAGCCTGAAGTCCAGACCGAAATAACCGGCAGCCTTACGATAGTATTGAAGTGCTTCATCCCTGTTGGCCTTAAAATCCGATATGGCAAAGGGCAGTCCGCCTATCTCGATGTTTTCGGCTGTAGAGAAGAAGCGCATGTGGCGGGGGTACTTTCTGATCGACTCCGTGAGACTTCCTTTTTCCAGGATGATATGAGACAGTCCTGCCCTTGAGGCCTCTATGCCCATGGCAAGCCCGCAGGGACCTGCCCCTACTATAATGACATCGTAAAGCAATTTTACAAAAGGTAATAGTGTACAACCAGCCAAAAATAATTCTGCCTGTACCTAAAGAACAAATTGTATTTACTGTTGCGTTCCCGAACTTTGAAGTATTGACCCGTGTTTAGGAATTGTTGTAAATATTTAAATGAAAAATTATCCGGATTTTACGTTTCCCGAAGATTTTCGTCATCAGCTCAACAGGCTGGGCAGGGAACGGATCCCGTTTGTGTTTGTCATCGACTATCTTGCAAATAGTCCGTTGGTATGGTTGACTGATGAGATCAGGCCCGGAGAGATAGCTTATCATTTCGATGGTTTCAGCAGTCATAGTACAGGGAAAGGGCTGGAGGCATTGCCGGATTTTTACTTTAATAAATCTCCGGTACCGTTTGAAGACTATATCGAAAAGTTCAACTATGTAAAACAAAATATACGTGGAGGGAATTCATTCCTGGTTAATCTGTCAGTACCCACGCCGGTGGAAACGAATCTTTCTATCGAGGATATCTTCAAATACAGCAATGCACCTTACCGGTTCCTGTTGAAAGACCGTTTTGTGTGCTTTTCACCGGAGATTTTTGTGAAAGTAAAGGGCAGCCGGATCTCCTCCTATCCGATGAAG
>CAZAVR010000252.1:0-3995 GCA_964488435.1 uncultured Cytophagales bacterium
ATGGAGAATAGCCAACGATGTACGCGGATCGGTAGACGGATGGGATTTTAAACATTTTGTACTTGGCGCACTTTTCTACCGCTTCATCAGTGAAAATTTCGCCAATTACATTGAGGGGGGGGATGATAGCGTAAACTATGCTAATTTACCGGATGATGTCATTACACCCGAAATCAAAGAAGACGCCATCAAAACAAAGGGGTATTTTATCTATCCCAGTCAGCTCTTCTTGAACCTGGCCAAGACAGCCAACACTAATAAGAATCTGAATACAGATCTGAAGGCCATTTTCGATGCGATTGAAAGCTCGGCATACGGTTATGCTTCCGAGCAAGATATCAAGGGGTTGTTTGCCGATTTTGACACCACCAGTACGCGCCTGGGTAATACCGTTGACAACAAGAACAGCCGGTTAGCTGCCGTGTTGAAGGGGGTGGAGCAACTGAACTTCGGAAATTTCGAAGACAACCAGATCGACCTTTTTGGGGATGCCTACGAATTCCTGATTTCCAATTATGCGGCCAATGCCGGAAAATCGGGCGGCGAGTTTTTTACGCCGCAGCACGTTTCCAAGCTTATCGCTCAATTGGCCATGCACAAGCAGACGACTGTCAATAAAATTTACGACCCCGCGGCTGGTTCAGGTTCTTTGTTATTGCAAGCCAAAAAGCACTTCGACAACCATATCATTGAAGAAGGCTTCTACGGACAGGAGATCAACCATACCACGTACAACCTGGCCCGTATGAATATGTTTTTGCACAACATCAACTACGACAAGTTTGATATTGTGTTGGGCAATACTTTGTTGGATCCTCATTTTGCCGACGAAAAACCTTTCGATGCGATTGTATCCAATCCGCCTTACTCAGTGAGCTGGATTGGTGCGGACGACCCTACGCTGATCAATGACGACCGTTTTGCCCCAGCAGGTGTGCTGGCGCCCAAATCAAAAGCAGATTTCGCCTTTGTGCTGCATGCGCTCAGTTATCTTTCGGGTAAAGGCAGGGCCGCTATCGTCTGTTTTCCTGGCATATTTTACCGCGGCGGTGCCGAACAAAAGATCCGGAAATACCTCGTAGATAATAATTTTGTGGAAACGGTCATTTCCCTGGCGCCCAACTTGTTCTACGGCACTTCCATCGCGGTGAACATTCTGGTGCTGGCAAAGAACAAAGCCGAAACCAAAACGCAGTTCATTGATGTAAGCGGCGAAGCGTTTTTCAAAAAGGTGACCAATAACAATGTGTTGCTGGACGAGCACATTGAGCGCATTATGGAGCTATTTGACAGCAAAGCCGATGTGGACCATATAGCCAAATCGGTGGACAACAGCCTGATTGCTGCCAACGACTACAACCTTTCAGTGAGTTCATACGTGGAGGCTAAAGATACCCGGGAACAAGTGGATATAGCCCGGCTCAATAGCGAAATTGCTGAAACGGTGGAGAAGATCAATGCCCTGCGTGCAGATATTGATAAAATAATTAGGGAGATTGAGGCATGAGTGGCAAAAACAGAGAGGTAGTCATTTATAGGAGCACCGACGGGCTTTCTGAACTTTCTGTTTATGTAGAGAACGAAACCGTTTGGTTATCGATAGATCAAATGGCATCCTTATTTAATCGCGACAAGTCAACGATTTCACGACATATAAAAAACATTTTTGAGGAAGAAGAATTGGATGCAAAGGCAGTTGTTGCAAAAAATGCAACAACTGCAGCCGATGGTAAAACCTATCAGGTCGATTACTATAACCTGGATGTGATCATTTCTATAGGATATCGGGTAAAATCTATACAAGGAACCCGGTTTCGTCAGTGGGCAACGCAACGCCTGAAAGAATACATCGTCAAAGGATTTACGATGGACGATGAAAGGCTCAAAAATCTGGGTGGGGGCAACTACTGGAAGGAACTACTCCACCGCATTCGTGATATACGTTCCAGCGAAAAGGTAATGTACCGGCAGGTGCTGGACTTATACGCTACCGCTACAGATTACGACCCGCAGAGTCAGGAGAGCCTCACCTTTTTTAAAATTGTACAAAACAAATTGCATTATGCCGCTCATGGCAGTACCGCAAGCGAAGTAATATATATGCGTGTGGATAGCGATAAGCCTTTTGCCGGACTTACCAATTTTAAGGGAAATGAGCCAACCCGGGCCGAGGCCATGATTGCCAAAAACTATCTTCAGGAAAAAGAACTAAAAGTGCTCAACAATCTGGTGGCGGCCTATTTCGATCTGGCAGAACTAAACGCCATCGAAGAACGTGAAATGCGCATGGCCGACTATGTACGTGAGCTGGACAGCATTTTGTCTTCCACGGGCCGGAAGGTATTGGGCGGCCCCGGCAAAATATCGGCAGAGCAGGCAAAAGATAAAGCCATTACTGAATTTAAAGCTTACAGGAATAAAACGCTTGCAGCGGTAGAAAAAGATTATCTGGAAGTGATAGCACGTTTGGAGCAAAGAGCAAAAAAAGGAAGCAAAGTATGAGTTATTTGGATAAATTATTGGAAGGTGTTGAGGTGGAGTGGAAACCTTTGGGGGAGGTTGCTGAATTGATTCGTGGTAATGGTTTGCAAAAAAAGGATTTTACGGAAACAGGTGTTCCTGCAATTCACTATGGCCAAATATATACTTATTACGGCCTGAGTACAACAGAAACCAAATCTTATGTTTCTCCGGAATTAGCTAAAAGTTTGCGGAAAGTTAATATGGGCGATGTTGTTATCACCAATACAAGTGAAAATATCGAAGATGTAGGTAAAGCCGTGGTATATCTTGGCAAGACGCAAGCTGTTACCGGTGGGCATGCAACGGTCATCAAGCCTGGTTGCCTTCTAATAGGTAAATATTTTGCATATTTTTCTCGGACTGAGGAATTTGCAAGCCAAAAAAGAAAGTATGCCAAAGGAACGAAGGTTATTGATGTATCAGCTACGGATATGTCGAAGATCCAAATCCCCATTCCCTGTCCCGAAAATCCCGAAAAATCACTCGAAATTCAACAGAAAATAGTTGCTATTCTCGACACCTTCACGGAGCTTACAGCAGAGCTTACAGCAGAGCTTACAGCCCGTAAAAAGCAATATAGCTATTACCGGGAGGAGTTGTTGCGTTTTGAGGAAGGGGAGGTACAGCATCTGCCCATGGGGGATGACAGGATTGGCAAGTTTCAAAGAGGCAAACGTTTTGTAAAGGATGATATTATTTCGGAAGGTGTTCCTTGCATTCATTACGGTGAAATGTACACATACTATGGTACGTGGGCAAATGAAAGTAAGTCATTTCTTAGCGAAGAGCTAGTGGAGACAAGAAACCTGAGAGTTGCGGAAAAAGGGGATGTGGTCATAGTTGCTGCTGGAGAAACAATTGAAGATTTAGGAACGGGAACCGCTTGGCTAGGAGAAAAGGGGGTTATTATTCATGATGCTTGCTTTTCGTACCGAAGTTGCTTAAATCCTAAATACGTGGCTTATTTTACACGGACTAAACAATTTCACGACCAGATTAAAAAACACATTTCTTCAGGAAAAATTTCTGCAATTAATGCAACGGGTTTAGGCAAAGTGTTGATTCCTGTACCATCTCTGGAGGTACAAGAACACATTGTTATGATCTTAGACAAATTCGACATCCTCACCACCTCCATCAGTGAAGGTCTGCCGAAGGAGATAGAATTGCGGAAAAAGCAATATGTGCATTACCGGGAAATGTTGTTAAATTTTCCAAAATAGAATAGCATGCGTTATAACCCCAATAAGCATCATCCTAAATCCATCCGATTAAAAGGATACGATTATGCGCAGGCGGGTTTATATTTTATTACCATTTGCACCCAAAATCGCGCATGTTTGTTCGGTGAAATCGTAGGGGCAAACCCTCGTGGTTGCCCCCATAATAATAGTCGCCAGAATTGCCCCGATGATAATTGCCCCCATAATAATAGTCGCCAGAATTGCCCCGATGATAATTGCCCCCATAAT
>CAZAVR010000252.1:4095-6282 GCA_964488435.1 uncultured Cytophagales bacterium
TTGCCCCCATAATAATAGTCGCCAGAATTGCCCCGATGATAATTGCCCCCATAATAATAGTCACCAGAATTGCCCCCATGATAGTAGTCGCCAGAATTGCCCGGAAGATAATAATCGCCCGGAAATGATATTAAATGACGCAGGGAAAATGGTAGAGGCAGAATGGATAAAATTAAAAGATCGTTTTCCTGGTATTGAATTACATGAATTTGTAATCATGCCCAACCATTTTCACGGAATATTGGAAATCGTAGGGGCGACCCTCGTGGTCGCCCCTGATACGCCGGTCGCCCCTGATACGCCGGTCGCCCCATCCCCAACGGTCGTTTCAGACGCAACGATTGTTGCGACTGGCTCGGTCTCGGTCGGTTCGATTGGCGCGGTCTTTTCAAATGAAACGGTTGTTTCATTTGAAAAGGGGCAACCACAAGGGATTGCCCCTACCGCCACCAAAACCGTGGGCGACATGATGGATGCATTCAAATCAATCACAACGGTGGAATACATCCGTGGTGTAAAAAAATGGGGTTGGCCACCTTTTGACGGCAAATTATGGCAACGTAATTATTGGGAACACATCATTCGTGATTCAAATTCTTATCAAAATATATCTGAATACATTATTAATAATCCCACGAATTGGGAGAGAGATAAACTGAAAATATCAAAATGAATAGCCCAATCCAATTTTGATCACCCTGCCCATGAAACCACATAAAACCATAGCCGAATCAAACAACTACATTGTCCTTGACAATTATGCCAAATTTTATGAAGTAAATCAACCGCCTGTAGCTTATCAGACGGAATCGGGCCTGGAAAGAGAATTCATGCAGGATCTGAACGATCAAGGTTATGAAAATCCCGAGGGCTTAACTACCATGAAAGCCATGTTGGAAAATGTACGCATACAGTTGCAGACGCTGAACAACATGGTCTTTACCGACGGTGAATGGAAGCGTTTTGTTGAGGAGTACCTGGACAAGCCCAGCGATAACCTGGTGGAGAAAACGAGGAAGATACACGATAATTATGTATATGATTTTGTTTTCGATGATGGGCATATTCAGAATATCTACCTGGTGGATAAAAAGAACGTTACCCGCAATAAAGTGCAGGTAATTAAACAATTTGCGCAAAGGGGAACGCATGCCAACCGTTACGATGTCACTATATTGGTGAATGGACTGCCTTTGGTACAAGTGGAACTGAAGAAACGAGGTGTGGCCATCAGGGAAGCGTTTAACCAGGTGCATCGCTATACCAAAGAGAGCCTGAACATCGAGAACTCATTGTTTAAGTACGTTCAGATTTTCGTCATCTCCAACGGTACGGATACCCGCTATTTTGCCAACACTGTGGAGCGCAACAAAAACAGTTTCGACTTTACCATGAACTGGGCAAGGGCGGATAACACCCTGATTAAAGACCTGAAGGACTTTACAATTACGTTCTTCCAGAAAAAAACGCTGTTGGACGTGTTGCTCACTTATTCGGTATTTGATACGAGTGATACGCTGCTTATCATGCGGCCTTATCAGATTGCGGCAACTGAACGTATTTTATGGAAAATAGCCAGTTCATACCAGGCTAAAAAGTGGTCTAATGTGGAAAGCGGTGGGTACATCTGGCATACTACCGGATCAGGCAAAACGCTTACCAGTTTTAAGGTGGCTCGTTTGGCTACGGAGCTTGATTTCATAGATAAGGTTTTCTTTGTGGTAGACCGGAAAGACCTGGATTTTCAAACCATGAAAGAATACCAGCGCTTTTCGCCTGATAGTGTGAACGGCTCGGACAGTACGGCTGGTCTGAAACGAAACATTGAGAAGGATGATAATCGAATCGTTGTCACCACCATTCAAAAACTGAATAACCTCATGAAAAGTGAGGGAGACTTGGCGATCTATCAAAAGCAGGTGGTATTTATCTTTGATGAAGCCCATCGTTCTCAATTCGGCGAAGCACAAAAGAACCTGAACAAGAAGTTTAAAAAGTTCTACCAGTTTGGTTTCACCGGAACGCCCATATTTCCACAGAATGCCTTAGGCGCCGAAACTACCGCCAGTGTGTTCGGACGGGAATTGCATTCCTATGTTATAACAGATGCCATCCGGGATGAAAAAGTATTGAAGTTCTTGTCTACAAATAATGTATTGAGTGCAGGTGCATCGAATCCTGTAAGGA
>CAZAVR010000253.1:0-6277 GCA_964488435.1 uncultured Cytophagales bacterium
CATAATCAGTAGGTGCCTGGTTAAAGGTAAAGTTAAATAAAGGGCCTATAGCTCACAAACCGTTTGTCCGATCGGTTAGAGCAACTGACCGGGCGGCGTTCCGCTCATAATCAGTAGGTGCCTGGTTAAAGGTAAAGTTAAATAAAGGGCCTATAGCTCACAAACCGTTTGTCCGATCGGTTAGAGCAACTGACCGGGCGGCGTTCCGCTCATAATCAGTAGGTGCCTGGTTAAAGGTAAAGTTAAATAAAGGGCCTATAGCTCATTCGGTTAGAGCAACTGACTCATAATCAGTAGGTGCCTGGTTCGATCCCAGGTGGGCCCACTTGAAAATCAAGCACTTAGCAGAAATGTTAAGTGCTTTTTTGTTGATGGTGGACACAATTTGAGACACAAGTAGACGGCATTGGATAGGATTATCGGCCCGCTTTCACAGGGAGTTGCATGCAGATGTGGCTCCTTTTTCCATTAATCCTTTAAAATTGTTACTATTGTAATAAAGTGGATTAGTAAAGCTGTTGCTTACTCGACTTATATGGTAGTAAACCATGGCGGGACAGCTATTAATTGAATATCCTCTGTTGTATGTAAATGGAATAAATTCAATTGATGCTAAGGCTTTGCCAGTCTATGGGATTTAAAAGTGAGGGTGATACCCCAGAGCGATCGAACGGATTCTGTGTTAGCGGCGACCAAAGCGTAGCCATACTAGATCTTGGAAGTGGAAACGGACATGCAATTGTTTTAACTGGAAATGCAAGTGCTACGCATTATAATTACTACGATCCCCAGAGCGAAACTGACGTGCTCCTCCACGCCAGTGAATTGGATGATCTGTCCGTCTTTTTACAATTTTTTTCAATTGATTCCGTCGAAATAATAGAACCCGGGATCATTATCGGTTTAATAAACCAAAAGACCTTCCACGGGTGTGGGCTTCCCAATACTGCCCGGGCGATTAACCGATATTATTTTTGAGTATTTTTATCGGGTAGGATAATATTGACGATGTGTCAGAAAGAGGTGGGGCGTAAATTCCAAGACGTTTTTCTTGGAATTCTCAAAAATAATGCGTAACTTTTATAGATATGCCTGGCGCTTGTATTCGGTCTGTGACAGGAATGTTTGGCTGGAGTAATCCAGACCTGGCGTCCGGGGCTGACTTTAAGTTTCTCAAAACCAATGCCTTCTTCTGATCGTTCTATTGGATCTCGAAACTTGTTACTTTCTAACGGTTTGTAATCGAGTCATCAAAACAGAGGTAGCCGCCCCGCTGTTTTTTTTAGAGAGGTCTTTTATAAGACAGAAAAATAAACAGTACCATTCCCAGACCCAATAGTATCGGAACAGAAGCCCCTAACCGCTTTTTCTTAGGCATATCTTTCAGGTTGAAGGCATGTAAACCTACGCCGGCTAGGATAATAGCGACTGATATCCAAATGCTTTTTTCAAATAAAATGCTGTTCAAAAACAAAACAAAGAATAGAGCTATTTGGATTGTCTTTCTATAATCATTCGTGTTGTTGCTACTTGTAATATTACCATTCATATCAAATTCCATTTAATTATAGAGTTTACAGACCACGTCCTTGGACATGGTTAGATGCTAATAGACTTAGTTGTCATCCACGGAATTTCCCTTTCGGAGTAGAGTATTTGACAAGATAAGTGATTCATTTATGAAATGAAAATCCTGATGGGAGATTTTATTGGATTAAAGCGGTTTTGCCCGTGGGAATTACGTCAGGATTATTTGGTAATAATAATTTTTTCATTCCGGATCAAGCCATTATCGCTTTCAATTCTGAGAAAGTAAATCCCTGCAGAAATATTCCGTACATCTAAAGATCTATTTTGTCGATTCAAAGGAACCCGAATTTCCTGACCGTTGGCATCCTTCATGACTACGGATGATATATCAGAGAAAGGTAGGTAGACATAGTCTGTTGCCGGATTCGGAAAAGTGAGATGCTGTTTTTTGTCTTTTGCTGAAAATGTTTTGATGGTGCTGTAAGCGTAGGTTCCGTCAAAGTCGACTGCTTTCAGACGGTAATAGTTATCTCCCGGAGAGTATCCAGAATGCAAAAATTCATACTGTTTTTCACCCGAACTTTCAGAAATCGCCTGCACCGTACCTACCCGTTTCCAGTTCTGCACATCCAGGCTGTATTCTATTTCGAAGTGACTGCTGTTCTTTTCCATAGCAGTAGACCATTTAAGGCGGGCGATACCATGTTCTCCCCTTGACACATCAAATGCAGAAAAAGCAACAGGCAACGGGTTTCCCGACGAAAAAGAGATGGTGAAGTCGCCCGAATCTTCGCTTAGTGGTTCGGATTCAGTTGTCTGGCTGTATACCCTGAAGTGATACGTAGTTCCTGCCACCGCATTGGAAATACTGAGCGTCTCACTTCCGGTGGTATTTTGATTCTGGCAAGCTTTTGAAATCAGTGTGTTGCAATTACCGCTATAAGCTTCTAACACAATATCAAAATCCAGACTGTTAGCTGTAACAGTAAACGTTCCGTTTTGCAAAGGCGTGACTTTGTACCAGGCATCATAAGCCAGGCCTGTTGCGCAGTTTCCGGCAGGAAAGCTTTGTGTGGCGTATTTTGTGGTACCGTCTACTATGGATCCGTCTGATAAATCAACCGCTCCGTTACAGTTATCGTTGCTTGGTGGGGAACAATCGATGACGTTAACGGTGATATCGGCCAGGGGGCCTGTGCAATTGATAGCCTGATAGCCATTGCTTGTTCTTTGAAATTGGCCTACCTGATAAGTGAGCGAAGCTACAGAGCTTGTAGGTGGAATTACCGGGGGAGTACTAATCCCTTCATAGCTGACCGTACTAATCATATTACCTGCAGGGTCATACCATAACAAATGATTGGTTGTCGGCGGGTCGCTAATGCTTGGCGACGTTACCGTTGCCGCCAGCGGAGTGGCCTCAGTCCCTGAACAGTATTCGATGCTGCTCTGTGCTACGCTGGGCGGAAGAGGTGTTGCTATGACCAAAATACTTACGTTTGATTTCCAGCTCTCACAACCGAGCGAGTTGACATAAGACACCGTATAAGAACGCTGACCCGGTGTTGAAGCCGAAAAGGATTCAAAGCCCGTCAGGGGCGTTAAATTACTTCCTTCATTTTGATACCATTTCAGGTCACCCTCTTCCGAAGGTGTAATCCAGAAGCTGGGGTAGGTAATTGTGTAATCCCCCTGGCAGTAGTATTTTGTTTGATTCCCTAAGTAATAGCCCGGCGGAGAAGGAGTCGCGTTGATTGCCAGGCTCACCTGTGTTCCGTAAACAACCGGATCGCTGTTTATTACCCGGATTTTATAACCTGTGCCGCCAAAACCGCCCATCCCAAAGGAGGGCATAGGAATTGTCACGGTAAGCGGACTTGTCGTTCCGGTGGTAGGGAGGTCAGTCGGATTCGTAAAACTTCCGTCTGAAGCTGAAAGCTGAACGGTATAAGTGCCCGTAAAGGAGCCCGTTTGAGCGAAAGGGACTAAAATGACAGCCCCAGGACAAACCGGATTGCTGGAAGGAGATCCGGTAGTAATTGTCTGGGCAGATAATCTCTGTCCCAAAGAAAAGATCAGAAAAAAAGCAACGGTAAAGCATAAGTGGATTCGGGTCATGGTAATGGTGGGTTATCTGTCTTACATAGAGGATTTTACAAATATATTGATTAGATGTAGTAATTACCAAACGGGCTGTTAATTGAGTTCTGACTTTGTGCTGTCTAAAAGGTCTTCGAAATTTTCGAAAGATTCTCGAATTACCGCTCTGTGTGGATTAGTGGAAAGAAACAAAATAGACGAGCAAAGGAAACCCCACCCGTATTTTTCAAGTGATATAGTCTTATCAATTTTTTCTACTTCTGTCTCCTGGCACAATGATTACCAACCGTGAAACTTTCTTTGTCTGCTGCGTTCCTTTCCGTCTTTATCGTCACAATGGAATATTATAACGCTATCACTTAGAACCCCAAAATACTGGTATAGTATGTATGTTATGGTGGTTTTTAACCGTGTATCTCCCTTTGAAGGAGGTTCAGCCGTAAAGCCGAAATAATATACGTCCTTAGAGAAAGGCAAATGCGGCGGAAATATATCCGATCCTACAGAAAACCATACTCGAACAAAACATCCGGATGCAGTTGTAAAAGTGTAGGAAAGGTTGTCTTTTGAGAATTCGTAGCTGTATGGCCTGTCAGTGTTTTGGGAGTCAGATAGTCTTGACAAGTTTCACTCCTTTAGAATTCAACTCGGACATGGTGATTTTTCCATCGAAAAACTCGTTGATGGCTTCTTTTTGTGACTTAAGCTTCAGAACTACCGACAACGCAGCCGGGGATAATTCCTTTTCGCTCTTGTTGGTAAGTCTTTTCATAATCAAATACTATGTGAGTTTATTTCCTGAATACTCAATTAAAAGAGTAGCGCCTGATAAAAGGTGTCTCAGTTTGTATTTACAAATCTATGCATTTGGATTGATCTTATGCAAATATTTTTACATGTTATTTTAGTAGGATAGGTGGCTAATGTGTCACATTTTCAGTCGATTGTGATAGGAAATAGCCCCGGAATCCCAGGTAATATACGCTGATTTAAGCGTTGCCGGAGATTGCAACTTTGACAATTTTGGGGAGCTTGAGGTTGCATTTTGCAATGTTTTGAAGACACGCAACTTGGGGTGCCCTACTTGGATTTCAAATGTTTTCCGCTTGCCTTGGTTTATTTTTAGTGTGGGCGTTTTTCTTCAAAGGAGGGGATCTTCGGGGAACAATTCTGATGACATGGATTGTTTCCGGCGTGCTTTTTTTGGGGATTATTGGCGTGCGGTATGTAAAACGGATTGCTAAGTAGCAGTGAGAGCCTTTGGCTGATTTGACCTCTGTCTTTTGCGCTCTTATTCTCTTTTTCAAGGCGGGTAACGATTGAGCCTGAATTGTTATTTACAAGAGGTGTACTATAACGGTCGGCGTGTGCCGTTAGAAATGCGCATACATGTGCCCCATTTTTATTTTTTGTATCGTTATTCCAGGATTTACGTTTATACCAAGCCGGAGAAATTCCCAAACACCAATTTTTATTTTGAAATTGTAGAATAATTGTTCTAAATAGGAGTATTTTAGCATCTCATTTTTCTTTACCCGATAGTTAAAAACAAATATCTCTAACAGTTATGATGCAATCGCAAATCAGGTTCAAACTTGCGGCCTTCATGTTCCTCCAGTATTTTATATGGGGGTCATGGTATGTAAGTATGGGGACATACCTCAGTAAAACTCTTCAGTTCGATGGTTCACAAATAGGCCTTTCCTATGGAGCCTTCGCTATTGGTGCAATGATTTCGCCGTTTTTTGTGGGCTTGCTCGCGGACCGGTACTTTGCCTCCGAAAAAATTCTCGCCCTTCTCGGCATCTTCGGCGGCGTATTGCTATTTCTTCTTCCGAATATGACCACATTCGGATCGTTTTACCCCATGTTAATCTTGTATTGCACGACTTTCGTGCCCACCCTGGCCTTGGGTAACTCTCTTTCTTTACACCATCTTACGGATCAAAAGCGTGATTTTCCGCTTATCAAAACGCTGTCCTCTGTGGGATGGATCGCAGCAGGACTTACACTGAGTTACCTTTTCCAGGGAGAGCAGTCAGCAGTGCAGTTCTATATCGCGGGAGTTGTTTCAGTTCTGTTCGGCCTTTTTAGTCTTACGTTGCCACATACACCTCCCAAGAAAACAGGCAAGGATATTGGCATGGGTGAGATCCTGGGTCTTGATGCGCTCGCTCTTTTCAAAAGACCGTCCTTCGCCATATTTATTGTATGTATGTTTCTGATCTGTATTCCATTGTATTTCTACTTTGTGAATATGAATTTATATGTGACTGAGTTGGAATGGAAAAATACAGCTGCCAAAATGTCCCTCGCCCAGGTCTCAGACGTTATCTTCCTGATTTTGCTGCCGCTCATGCTGAGCAGAATGGGTTATAAGAAGACGATATTTGTAGGTATTCTGTGTTGGGCCATCCGGTATTTCCTTTTGGCAGGAAGTGTGGACATGCTGCCGCTGCAAACGGTCTTTGTTTTTGCAGCCATTCTGCTTCACGGTGTTTGCTATGATTTCTTGTTCATTGCAGGACAACTCTATGTCGACGAGGAAGCGAACGAAAAGATACGCGGAGCTGCGCAGGGACTTATTGCGTTTATCCTTTGGGGTGTGGGCGCGTTTGTTGGGACGCATTTGGCAGGACTCTCCCAA
>CAZAVR010000254.1:0-1676 GCA_964488435.1 uncultured Cytophagales bacterium
ATGGGTCTTCTCAAAGCGAACATTGAGGATCGGGACATACTTGTCAAGGGCCGGGCCCTTTTGTCACAGAAAAGTTCGCTGGAATCACAGGCTTCGCTTGACGAAAAATTCGGCAGACTTCTATATGATCATTATCTGAACCTGAGGGACTATAAGCAGACCTCTACGCCAAAAATTGACAGAATGATTACCGCGGCTCTGGAAGCAGGTGCTTTGGGAGGCAAAATAAATGGCTCAGGAGGAGGAGGCTGTATGTTCGTCTACGCTCCTTCACGGACGGAAGAGGTAGCAGCCGCTATCGAAAAAGCAGGAGGAAAAAGTTATATAATCCAGGTTGACGAAGGAACCGTGTCCAGAAAGGCCACAGTCACGGCGGAATAAAGAACAATTTCACTGTTGTTCGGGCACCTCATACTTTCCTGAACAACAGTGACGAATTGTTTCCACCAAAACCAAAAGAATTGGAAAGGACACATTCAATATTCTTGTTCTTCACTGCTGTAGCGGGAATAAGCCCGGTCTCCTCCATGGGCGTCCTAAAATTCAGATTCGGGAAGACAAGGCCATTCCGAATTGCCAGAACAGCATACACGGCCTCAATAGCACCCGCTGCTGCCAGCGTATGACCGGTATAAGCTTTGGTAGAACTAAAATCCGGGACTTCCTCTCCGAATATATTTTTTAAGGCCACTGATTCAGAGAGATCATTGTTCCGGGTTCCGGTGCCGTGGGCATTGACATAATTAACCGATCCGGGAGATACACCTGCCATATTCAAAGCTCCTCTGATAGAAAGCGTGGCGCCGTTTCCGTCAGGAGATGAAGCTGTCTGGTGGTAGGCATCTGCCGCGTTACACCACCCGGCTACCTCGCAAAGCGGCGTATTTCCGGAAAAATCCATGCTTTTCCTGCTTTCCAGTAACAAGTAGGCCGCTCCCTCCCCTAGATTTAAACCGCTTCTCGTCTGATCAAACGGCCGGCACCATTCCTGATCGTAGATCATAAGCGCACCAAATCCGTTTACAGTAAACCCGGTCAATGCGTCGGCGCCGCCAACCAATACCCTGTCCAGCCGTCCGGCCAGAATAAGTCGGGCACCAAGCATGATCGCATTTGCTCCTGACGAACAGGCAGTAGAAAGCGTGTTGATATAACCACTGAAGCCAAGTGCCTCAGCTATCTGCTCGGTAGTGTCGCCACTATCATGTCTCCAAAGTACCTGATAATCCGGTGCACGTCCGGAGATCAGATCTTTATAAAAACGCTCCGTCTTGTCCATCCCTCCTACCGAGGTGGCTGAAATGAAACCCGTCCTGAGCCGATCAGTATGTTCATTGCCTTCCCAAGCCTGACGCGCCGCTGCGATTCCAAGCAGAGACGTACGCGAAAGTCCGGATCGGTGAATCTCCTGCAGCCTGCACAGCTGCTCGTCGGAACGCTTCACTGCTCCTGCGAGCAGCTCACGCTCCAGGACAGGCACAAGATGCTTACAAATACCTGAAGATTCGCTCAAAAGCGACGTCAGGTTTTCCTCCACATTCGCTCCTATCGCTGAGATAACGCCTAACCCTGTTATGGCAACACCCATCTCTGTCTTATTTTTTTTTCTCTGAGATATAGTCTGCCATACTGTTGACAGATTGAAAAATAACTTTACCCTCTTCCGGATTTGTAAC
>CAZAVR010000254.1:1686-6255 GCA_964488435.1 uncultured Cytophagales bacterium
CTTTTATTCCGTAATACTTCTCCAGCAAAACGATAAGTTCAAGTGCATCGATAGAATCAAGTCCCAGCCCCCCATCTCCAAATAACGGCGCTTCATCAACGATATCCTCTACAGCTACTTCCTCCAGGTTAAGCTGTTCTATAATATGTACTTTCAAACTATGTTTTAAAGAATCCATGAATTATTTAGAGTTATATATATTTTTAAAAAGTTGCTGAAAAATCCCAATCGGAAAGAGGAATACCCACATCCCCCCTGCTCCTTTCTACAAAGCACATTTTTATTTCTAATCCATCACCTACATTCAGCCATCCGATCAACACTGCCTCCATTCCCTTTTGGAACAAATTACGGCAATTGCTCCGGTAAAAATCGGGAGCGGGTGCAGGAAAAATGCCAAAAATACTTTCACCATACCACTTGTTTCTTATGGCGATCTCACCCATCACGATATTCGGAAGGGTGTAAACGAACAGGGAAGGACTTGGCGACGTATGTCCGTCATACGATTTTTCAAACCTCTTATCCGTCTCTGTACTTGATTCGCTGTTTGCAAACAAGATACCCACTTTGTCATCTCCGTAATCAGAAATACCCGGATGATACTTTTTCAAAAGCTCAGTCGCGATGAAACCCGCCTTTGAAAGACGATCCATTTTATGAAATTTAGGATATTCGATCGACTCCGACTGATAAATCTGCTCCAAAAACAAACTCCGATCCCCAACGGCCTCATGAACAATCCTACCGTCGATTATAGCTGCGGCGCCGGCTATCTCGCAACAGACATGGGTTACTCTCATAAATTTCTTATAAGTAATGAAGCATTACATCCTCCAAAGCCGGAGGCCGTCTTCAAAGCTGTCGTCACAGGCTGCTTTCTGTTTTCTGTAATTACATTGAGGCTGTTTGTTGTCCCCTGAGATGTATATCCGAGACTGCGGTAAAGCATCCCTTCCCTCATGCTCTGTAAAACCACCGCACACTCTATCACCCCTGCTGCACCTAGCGTGTGCCCAAAGTAACCCTTCAGGCTATTCACAGGCACGGCTTCCATACCAAGCCGGTTGAACGCTATGGCTTCCATCTCGTCATTAAATACGGTGCCCGTCCCATGCGCTGAAATATAGTCAATCTCGTTATGGCTGATGCCATTTCTCCGTAAAGTGCGTGTCACAGTTCTGAATAGCCCTTCGCCCGTACGCGATGGTCCTGAAATATGATTGGCGTCGTTGGCGCTTGTACCTCCCAAAATGCAGAAAGGCTTCGTCCTGAACACCTCAGCTGAAGTGGACAAAACGGTCACAGCACAGCCCTCACCCAAAGTCACCCCATTTCGCTCACTGTCGAATGGTCTGCAAGCCTGGTCACTGATTGCAAACAAAGATTGAAATCCAAAAACCACGAAATCAGAAAGTACATCACAGCCTACCACAATAATATGCTCGAATGTTTTCTCATAGAGAAGCATATCATGTGCCATGTTTATAGCATGTACCCCTGAGATGCAGGCATTTGAAATCACCCACGGCCTGTTTTTAAGTTCAAAGAGAGTAACAAGCTCATCAACCGCACCATTGAATGGATTCTTCAGATCATCACTTAGTTCTCCTTTGGTAGAACTGATAATCAGGAGCGTATCAGGCGAAGAAATGATTTGCTCATCCAGCTGAGCAGACAGGCCGGAAAGTGCTGCCTTCAGCAGTGCACGAAACTTGGAAGCATCACCCATACCCGAAATTTTTGCCAGGTGCAGGCGCTCTCCACTAAACCCCGCCCGATCGAATGCGCTGATCCCCGAGATATTATCTGTTAACGATATCAAATGCTCCTCAATGCTACTGCCGAGCGGACTGATGATATTTTCTGCACCTATATAAATCAAAACGCCTGTTTTAGAAATCGCAAAGATACGAGAAAGCATTTTGTGAATAATAAAAGAAAAGCCGAAATACTGCGTCTTACAGTACTCCGGCTTTCATATTGTTAAGCTAATTCCGCCTAATTGCCACGCAGTCTCTGCAGAAGCATATCATTAAAGGTTTTTTCAGCCTTATAAAGTTCCTCCACCTGGCTTGGAGAAATCACTCTCAAAAAGCGGCTTTGATACTCTCCCTCCAAATCCAGCTCCTTTTGTTTCAGATCCTGAACCTCCCTGAGGTTATTAAGCGCCTGTTCATCCACCGTACCCGCTTTGCGTTTTTCATTCATTATACGCCGCTGCTCCCGTCTGAATTCTCTCCTCTTGTCATCAAATTCATTATACACGGGCCAGAACTTCTCTGACTGCTCCGCAGTAATATTCAATCTGTTAGTAATAAATGCCACTTTGGCTGCCCGTATCTGGTTCATTTCTTCTTCAGTGGGACGCCGCTGCTGGGCACTCGCATCAATCCCCAAAAGAACGAAAAGGAACAAAAAAGAAGCCCCTGTCCATATTTTAGGTGTCTTCATCAATGCAAATTTTTGGTTGAGTCTCATATTAAATTAATTCGTCTTGAATAGCTGTGTCTATCAATATCTGCTCCCGGATAATCGCATCATCCAGCCCATCCAGATAGTTCATTACAGTAGAGTCGGTGACAAAGGCTTTGCGAACATTTGCCTCTTCACTCAAATCATAATAGCTGATATCCTGATTTTGAAGATATTCAACTATAGCTCCGTCGCTCACCTGACCCAATGTCTGATGGTGCACAGGCCCCTGCTGCTTTGGAAATGTCATCCAGGCAAGTAAAAGTAAAAGGCTGAAAGCACTTGAAAGCGCCAGACTCCTTTTCCATGACCAGGTCACAAGTGGCCTGCCTGGATTTACCGGTAAGCGGGACTGAATTTCTGATGGAAGCTGGTCAAAATATCCTTCGGGCACTACGAAGGGATGCTTTTTATCAAGATCCTCCAGGGTAATACGATTCTTTTTCATTTTAGTTATCTATGCTTTGTCAGTAGATCAGGACGCCAACATTCTTAAGACTTTTTAAAAAGCGCAAAGTTTAATCCGTACCATTCAAAAAATCTTCAATTTTCTTGGAAGCCCAATGGTAGGACGCCTTCAAAGCACCTACAGATGTTCCGGTGACTTCAGAAATATCCTCATAAGACATATCTTCAAAATACTTCATATTAAACACAACCCTCTGTTTTTCAGGAAGTTTAAGGATAGCCTTTTGAAGTTTAAGCTGTATCTCATCTCCACTAACCAGGGGATCAGCTTCTAATTTATCACTTAATTCTCCTTCAACATCATTGATAGGCAGGAAAAATCTTTTCCTTTTTTTATTCAAAAAATTAATCGACTCATTGGTCGCAATCCGATAGAGCCAGGTATAAAGCTGCGAATCGCCCCTGAAATTTTCGAGCGCGGTCCACGCCTTGATAAACACTTCCTGTGTGATGTCATTCGAATCATCATGGTCTATCACCATTTTCCGGACCATCCAGTATACTTTCTGCTGGTATTTACGTACCAGCATATTGAAAGCATTCCGTCTTGTCTCCGGGTCCTGAAATAATAGCAGCAGTTCTTCGTCTGTCATACACTCCATCAAAAATGGCCGGTCGGTGTAGCCTGAACTAAGTAACACCGACCCACCATCTAACTATTTTCTCGCAATAACCTTTTTAGCAGCCGCTACTATATCTGCGGCTGTTAATCCGTATTTCTCCATCAACTGTGCCGGTGTAGCGCTTTCGCCAAAGCTGTCATCCACCGCCACATACTCCTGGGGCGCCGGGCGATTTTTCACTAACACCTGGGCTATACTGTCGCCAAGCCCCCCCAGTCGGTTGTGTTCTTCAGCACTCACCACGCAACCCGTTTTGGAAACAGACTTCAGTACAGCTTCCTCATCTAACGGTTTAATCGTATGAATATTGATAATTTCTGCACTTATTCCCTCTTCCGCAAGTATTTCTCCGGCCTGAATGGCTTCCCATACGAGATGGCCTGTGGCGAAAATACTCACGTCGGTCCCCTCATTTACCATCCATGCTTTTCCGATTTCAAACTTCTGATCAGGTGCTGTAAATATAGGCACCACCGGCCGACCGAAACGCAAATAAACCGGACCTTCATAATCTGCAATGGCTATGGTGGCTGCTTTGGTCTGGTTATAGTCACATGGATTAATCACCGTCATACCTGGAAGCATTTTCATCATTCCCAGGTCTTCCAGAATCTGGTGGGTTGCGCCGTCTTCGCCGAGTGTAAGACCTGCATGAGAAGCGCATATTTTTACGTTTTTACCAGAATAGGCAATACTCTGACGAATTTGATCATACACCCTTCCCGTTGCAAAATTGGCAAAAGTAGTCGCGTAAGGAATTTTTCCTCCTATGGTCAATCCAGCGGCAATCCCCATCATATTGGCTTCCGCGATACCTGTCTGCACGAAACGCTCCGGGTTATTCTTAATAAATGCATCCAGCTTAAGAGAGCCTACCAGATCGGCGCACAGGGCTACCACGTCAGGGTTGGTCTTTCCCAGCTCTTCCATACCAGCTCCAAAACCGGAACGGGTATCCTTTTTTTCGGTATATGTATATTTTTTCATAGGACGAATGAATCTT
>CAZAVR010000255.1:0-6247 GCA_964488435.1 uncultured Cytophagales bacterium
GTACTAAAATTCTTGCAGGATTATCTTTTGAGCCAAAAAGATTTGCCAGCAACTTCCCCTTGGCAGACTTATATCCAGTGAATGAGGTGTCTACGTTTTCGCCCAAAGCAATTTCCAGCAAGCTTCTGAGTTTCCCTTTTAGTGAGCTTCCGGGAATATAGGGCTGGTTATTATCTTTTCTTCGAACAACGGGGCTGTCCACGCCACCAATCTCGACATTCTCTTTACTGTCGCCAATATGCATTCCAGATAAGAGCTTCAGCTCCCCGGAGATGATAATTTTTTTATATAGTTTCATTATTTGAATATTAAGATTCTAAAGTTATTGACCTCCTGATGCCTTGTGATAGGCGACAATTGATTCCAGTACATTGACAAAATTTTGGAACCGATATTTATCCTCCTTAATCTCTCGAATTAGAGGACTCAGTAAATCATAAAATTCTTTAATCTTGGTTTTATTGGTTTTGGTACTCTTGTCATAATCACGGCCGACTGCATATGCAAGCTTGGGTTCTAACAATATAATTTCACCTTTTGATTTCTCGAATCCAGCTTGAATTTGCTTTATGGAGCCAAAAATCTTTCGAATTTGAGATGTCGAGACCTGCTTTTTCGTTTCGTCCTTGGCGAGATACTCTCCCCATTTCTGGACAAGTGTTAAATCTTTTATTCCGTCCGTCAATACGGAAACTGGTATTTTATCTGGCATATTCTGAATGAGTTAATGGTTATTTTTATTGTCTTTCAATTCTAATTCAGCCCATCGGCACGCCACTACAAAAGCGTCAAAGCGCACATTGGAATGACTGTCAAACTGGTTGGCCAGCAGTACTTTATTAAGTATTTGTAAAGCAGTATTCCTGAGGGATGGCTCTTCTGTTTCGTAACGTTTGAGCGAGTACGCAGCATTCCACCTCCAAGACAAGTCTAAAAGCGGCTTCCCTTCTCTATCTCTTCGGTTTGCTATTTCATGCCAATCGAAAACCTTCTGTAAGATACCCTTTGACAAATTAGGCTTGTTACCGGTTAAATTCTCTACCCAGAAATTCTTGATTGCCTCTACTGCTTCAAACTCCTCCCAGCCAAATGGAATGCCGAACAAGCAGAGTGCATTTTTCTTTGTGCCATCCGGCCTTGTGAACTCCTTCGCACTTTCCTCGGCCAGGCCGGCATCTTGCGCTCCTTTTGCAATCGGGAATTTTGGTGTTACAATACTGATACCTGCCGAAATGGTAATATCTTTCCTGCCGGTAAACTGCTTGAATTCTAGTTGAACTTCATTTGCAAAACCGATGACCCTATCCCAACGTCCTACTGCAAACACATCATCACCACCGGAATACACAATATTCACCCAACCTTTGTACCGGGCTTTTCCTCTAATTGTGTTTAGATAGCCACTGAAAAACCAATCTAGCTGGCCTGACAATGTAGCGTACGCTGAAAAGCTTGCGCTTGCCGGATTGAAACCTTTAATAAAAAGCTGCCCTAATCCATCTACATCCATACGTAGAATAGCAAGACGATTGAGATTACCACCGTCTTTTATGTTAAGAGCCGATTCCCCTTCAGTTTTTTGATCTTCTATTTGGATACCAGCCAATTGCTCAAAAGTTTTTGTATTCCCTTTTAAGTCCAAAGCCATTGGGCTTCCACCATAGAACCGATAAGAATAGGAAGTATTTTTGGCGGCGACAGGTTTCAGGAAATCTATTTCGTCTTTAACCGTCAGGCAAATCTCAGCATTTTCGGTCGAAACCATATCTCGCTCTTCGAGTATCCAATAGTCACGACCAATTAAAGACCTGAATTTTTCGCCTGTTACATTAGGTTGGTTTATTCTACTAAATGCAATGGAGTGATTTTTTGCCATCGATTCGCCGATCTTTTTCTGTTCCAGAATTTGCGGTGAAACTTTTACCTCATCATCGATCTTGATAATGCCTTTGCCAACTTCATCTCCCGTAACGGAACAAATATCTGTTAAACCTCCGGCGTCAATTCCCTGTTCACTGAAAAACGCTTCAAAGTCATCAGTCAATATTTCTCTGAACTTCTGATATTTTTTTTCTGCTGTTTTTTCACTGACAGCTCTCCATAAATCTCCAAGATACACTGGCTTATCTAAGCCTTCAAGCCACATGTTTGGAAGAGGCTCACCTAGTGAGTTCAACTTTTTTAAATCTTTATCATACGCAAAGGCGATATATCCCATGCAGATGTAAACACGTCCTTTATACTTTTCCCAGATTGCTTTTTTTATTTCTGTTTCGATGTCAGCCAATTTATTCTTTACCTTACTTGTGTTCGGAAGCAGCATAAAAAACTTTCCTCCGCTACTATAAATGATATGGCTCTGCGATGTTTTCGTTTGGTTGATGATCGTGTGAGCAATTTCATCCAGCATCAGTTGCAATGAGAATGAGCGTCCTTTCAGACTTTTCGCAGCATATTTAGAAGAAATGTCATAAATGAATTTTTGAATACCTGAGGTGTCTACGCACAAAAGCAATAGTGGTAAATGTCCGGATTGCAGGCTTACTCGTTTATTGTAATTAAAAGACTCTGGATTTTCTGCCTGATAATCATACAAAGACTGGGCGATTGCTCCCGTAATTTTTAAATGATCAAACAGGCTATTATCCGCAAAATCCACAGTTGAAGCTGGAATGCACCCGCAATATTTTTTCAACAAATAATGCAAAGAGGTATTAAAAGCAGTTAGAGAATCAGTTGGTAATCGTTTAAATTCCGAGACAAAGAGGGACCACAGTTCAGAATACTCATCCTGAGATACCCCTTTTTCGTACCGTTCTTCACTTGGGAAAATCGATTTTTTTAGCGACCATCTCTCTAAACCAAAAGCAGAAGCTTTTACTGGTTTTGGTAAAAGGTTCCTTTCTTTGTCATACACATTAAGGTTGCCAAAAATATTGACAAGTGGCTCTTCCTTGAATTTAAGTTTGCCCCTTTTTACATCATTCTCAAAATCTTTGGAATCTGATCGGTCGATACCACTTGCCCACCAGTCAGCAAATTGAATCACAGCCTGCAATTTTGAGTCCGGTTTGTGGTGATGAATGGAGACGTTTACCAAATTGTCAGCTAAATCTTTATCATAAAGACCTAACTTCTTAAATGTTTCTATATTTTCTTCAAAAAACAACTGAGTCCAGATAACGTGCTGGTATTTCAAGTAACCCTCTTGAGAAGTGGGGCAAATCCGTCCAGCATTACCCACTACAAACGGATACTTCTCCAAGTGTTTAGACTTGTTGTAGGACACATCCGCCCTTTGCCAAAACTTCCCAATATCGTGCAGCAGTGCTGCCAGATAAACAATATCTCTTTCTTCTGCCATATCAATTTAATTTCTATTTTCTTTACTTCTCGTCACCGTCCCAAACCCCAGACTCACCCCTTTGCCCAACCCCAGGTAGTCCGGCAAAAACACGTTACTCCGAAACTTTACATCAAATGCCAGTAATTTTTGTTGCTTATACGGCACGATTTTACTTTTCAGAATCTCGTCAATCCGCAGGCTGATGGTGCGGTCGACGTCCCATTTCATGCCTTTGGCGAAGGAGAGTATATTGGCCTTTAATACCGATTCGAGGAATTCCGTACGCGCAAGTTCATTGGTTAACTTTTGGTAGGCCAGGTAATTCTCCTGGTTAAGTGCCAGCCAGTTGTACAGACGATAGTCGAATGACTTCTCCCAAACCTGGAGCGTATATTGATCCATTTGGAGATTTTTGACCGATAGTGTCACCGGCCGTTGACCAATCAGGATATCCAGACTCTTTTGGTTGAACAAGTGATGCACTTCTTCGATGCCATAGTCCACACAAACCAGCGCCGGGTTGCGGCCGATGCGCTTGTACTGGATCACCGGATACCCATACAAGAACTCCCTATCATTCAGGTGGTTGTGGAAAAGAATATGCTCATTGCCTACTTTGGCTATGACAGCTCCGCGAAAGGCCGGGATTTCGTAGGGTTGGATTTCGATATCAAATTGGATACGGAGGTAACGGATTTTTTTCAAAACTGTAATCTAGAGTATTTTAAGAGGAGGCCAAATTGCAATATATTAAAATTGAATTAAAGAAACATAATATTAAACAAAGACAATTTCCCAAAACTTATTTAACGGTAGAATAGAGTAGTCTAACTTTGATTTGATACTACTCATCTTCCCATTCGCCTCCTTTCACTTTCAAGCTATAATCGCTAAATGATCATTTCTTGCCCGGTCAGGTTGAACTCTTTTTCGGTTGGCCGGTGTCTAGCTTGCATGTTCACTTCCTTACCACCAAATGCCTCAGCCCCGGGTCATTTCCTATCCTCTCCATCTCCGCATCCTTTAAATCCTGGACATCCTGCCGTATTTGATCATAGTTCCGCTGCACCATAGACGGAGTGATTTTCCGTACTTCCGGAATCGGCTGATACGCCTCCTCCTCAGCCTTCAGCGCGTCGTGATCATTAATAATCTCACAGTGAAATGCCTTCAACTCAATCTTGTTAGTAGGATCATCGGCTACCAGGCCCACAAACTCCCCGGAACTCAAGGCCGCTATCTTAGAAGCCGGTACGGCCGCTTCCAGTTGCTTGGATTTACTTATGGAGGTATCGGAAGTATTAATGGAAAGGCTCTGTCGGTCCTGCATGATCTTACCGATCCGCTCGGATAACTGCTTGGCCGTATCTCCTGTCACCTGGCCGGAAATGATATTACCGATAATCCCCATAATCACATCGGCCTGCTCTTTTCCATAGTCTTTCCGGAGCTGGGAAAGATCCTGTATACCCAGCGTCGTAGCTACTTTATTGCTCCTGGCTGTTGCGATCAGGCTGTCGATACCGTTCAGATAAATGGTTGGGAACTCATCGAAAACCAGGCTGGATTTCAGCTTCCCTTTCTGGTTGACCAGCTTGATGAGCCGGTTGACAAACAGGGATAGTACCGCTCCATAGGTCTGGACTTTTTGCGGGTTATTACCCATACAGACCAGTTTCGGCTGATCCGAATCATTGATATTGAGGGTAAAGTCCGAACCGCTTAGCACATAATATAACTGTGGTGAGGAAAGCCTTGCCATCGAGATTTTGGCGCTGGCAATCTGACCTTCCAGTTGCTCCATCACATCGGCCAGGTAGGCTGTCACAAAAGGATTCACCAGCGCTTCAATCTCTTTTTCGGTGCGCAAGAGCGTAAACAGGCTATCATAATCCAGCATCAAAAACTCGATCACATGGGGCAAGGTACAGAATATCCCGTCCTGGTATTTTCGCAGGTACCAGATAATCCCGGTCAGGAAATTGATAGGAGACTCTACAAAAAAGTCGCCCTGTTTTTTTATCCACTCCCGGTTCAGGCCCAATAAAATGGTTCGGGCAGATTCGGCCGCATCGGTAATATCCAGCATCCCGGAAGCGTCCAACGGGTTACACCGGTGGCCCCTTGAGAGATCATCAAAATTGATGAAATAGCAGGCAGTTCCTGTCGGGTACCGATCCCTGTTCTTTAGCCAGGTATTATACACGATCAGCGATAAATCCGGCATTTTAAAGTCGTAAACGAACATGGAAAAGCCTTTGCCGATATGCTGGGTGATCACGTGCCGGATTACAAAATAACTCTTTCCGGCCCCCGGTGTTCCTACTACCAACAGCCCCCGGAACGGGTTAATAAAGTTGATCCAACTGTTTCGGAATTTGCTTTTGAGTTGGTACCGGGCAGGTAGATTAACCGAAAACTCGTTCTCAAGAAGCCTTTCTTCCTGCGGGAACGTCTCGTTTTCGGCATTGAAAATATCATCCTTCAGCTTATCCTTAATGATCCGGGAAAGGATGGTGCCACCTTTTAAAAACAACAGGTAGCCGGCTGAGGTAACAATAAAATAGGATACGGATTTGACGCTAACGGAACCCGGCATATATAGAGCCAGAAAGCTGATCCCATAGATAAACAGTCCCGGAACCAGGTAAGCCCAGGCCGTTTTGTAAAAGAGCTTTTCGCTTTTCTTCCCCCTTGATCCGATCAGGGAAATGATCAAAAATAATAGCGCGTAGCCTTTTGACAAATGGAAATTGGCAAACAATCCGGTGTTTGCAATGTTGCTCAAGACCCGATCTGAAAACCCGGATACCAGCTCCCATCCGGCAAAGGCCGCATAACAATAATAGTAAAAGTGAAGCCCTAAAAGGACAATGGATATAAGGCGGGTCATGTCCAGAA
>CAZAVR010000256.1:0-4045 GCA_964488435.1 uncultured Cytophagales bacterium
GAAGCGATCTGGACGGGATTTTCGGTACGGAACAGTCTCCATGGGATCTCAATTCAATAGCCGATCTTCAGAAGTTTTCCTCCATCTTAGCTGATCGGGGATATTCGGATACCGACATCGACCGGATTTTTTCCGGAAACTGGATCGGTTTTCTGAGAAATGCATGGAAACAATAAGGCGGTAGCCTGTAACACAAGAATATAGATTTACGCCAACCAGGTTAATTTATGAATAGTCCGGTATTTAAAGCAGGGTTCGCCCAAACAGATATTACGCCTACCCTGGGTACTATTATCAATGGTGATTTCGTACAACATTACGCGGTGAGCATTCATGATCCGCTGTATTCGAAGGCAATGGTGTTGGGTAATGATACCACCAGAGTAGCTCTGGTGGTGGTGGATATTTGCGTGATGAAGCAGGATTTTGTAGACGAGGTAAAGCAGATTGTATGTAAAACTTTGCCTCTGGAATACGAAAATATCCTGATATCAAGTACCCACACACATGCAGCAGGGTCAGTAGCTGACGTTCATTTGTCGGCGCCTGACATGCTCTACAGACAGAAACTACCTGCACTGATCGCACGTTCAGTGGCAGATGCCTTCCGGAAAATGATTCCTGCGAAAGTCGCATTCGGATCCGTGCCTGCACCTGAGCATGTACTATGCCGGAGATACTTTATGAACGAAGGCTATGATCCCGTCAATCCGGTTTCAGGAAATACTGATGCCGTGAAAACGAATCCTTTCGGTGTAGAAGACTACATCAAAGAGAGTGTCGCGCCTACTGATCCTGCCCTGTCTTACCTGGCGGTGAAGGGGACCGATGGAACATGGCTCGGCTTACTAGCCAACTATTCCCTTCACTACGTTGGGGATTGGGAAAACGGAACCATTTCGGCTGATTATTTCGGTTTTTTTGCTGACCGGCTCAGGAAGATGCTTGATGCAGGTCCCGATTTTGTCGGCATGATGAGTAACGGAACAAGCGGTGATGTTAATATCTGGGATTTTAGCAATGCTGATCGCTACCCGACAGGTTTTTTTGAAAAGAGTGCGTTGATAGGTGGAGCGCTTGCTGAAAAGGTCGCAAATAGTATAGATGAGCTTTGTTGGGATGAAAATCCTGAAATTGCAGTAGCTTTCGATGAACTATCGCTTAAAGTGCTGAAGCCGGACGAAGAGGAATTAGGAGTAGCAGCGCAAATTGTTTCGCGAAGTAATTACGAAAATATAGTGGTAAATGCGGAAGGTTTACGAAGTTTGTACGCGCGTGAGCAGCTGCTGCTGAATGAGTTTCCGGAGCTGTTGCCCGTTCCTTTGCAGTCCTTCCGGATTGGTGAAGGTGCAATAGGGGGATTGCCCGGAGAGTTCTTTGCTGAAACGGGGCTGAAGCTCAGGTCGGCTGCTGCGGCGAAACATTATTTTACAGTGTCAATGGCTAACGGAAACGTGGGGTATGTACCGCCTCTTCATGAAAAGAAAAAGGGAGGGTATGAAACCTGGAGGTGCCGGTATAGCTGTCTGGAAGATGATGCAGAGGAGAAGATCCGACAAAAGCTTATAGAATTGATAAACAGTAAATTTTAACTATGAACCAGGAAAATTGGTACGAGGTGACCAATGCCGAACAGATAGATTCGCCCGCTTTTCTTATCTATCCAGACCGTGTAAAGGAAAACATCAGGAGATTAAAAGGGATGATTGATGACCCTTCGAGGCTGCGTCCACATGTGAAAACCCACAAAATGGACAAAATCACAAGGCTGGTGATGGACAACGGGATTGAAAAGTTTAAGTTCGCTACGATTGCAGAGGGAGAAATGTTAGGGGTGTGTCGGGCAAAAGATGCACTGATGGCTTACCAGCCCGTCGGACCTAAATTAGCCAGGTTTATTCAACTGATCAAGCGTTTTCCAGGGACGGAGTACGCCTGTCTTGTGGATAACGAAGAGGCTGCCGCCCATATTGCCCATGCAGCTTTAGGGGAAGGTCTGGAGATCAATGTTTACATGGATCTGGACGTGGGCATGGGGCGGACGGGTATTAAACCGGGAGCCGACGCTGTTCGGTTGTTTGAGTTTTGTGCCGGGCTCAAAGGGATTAAGATCAAGGGGTTTCATGTATATGATGGTCACATCCATACAACTGACCTTGCTACAAGGAATGAGATCTGCGAGAGAGGGTACGCACCTGTGAGCCAAATGGTTGAACTGTTGAAGGATAAGGGCTTTTCCGGACTTAATATAGTGGCGGGAGGTTCACCGTCTTTCCCCATACATGCACAGCGTGAGGGAGTTGAATGTAGTCCTGGTACTTTCGTATTCTGGGACAAAGGATACCAGGATTGCTGCCCTGAACAGGATTTTTTACCTGCCGGCGTATTGATGGCCCGGGTGGTGTCTGTGATGGATAACCACCGGCTGACCATAGACCTGGGCTATAAAGCTGTAGCATCGGAGAATGCGCTTGATTACCGCGTTTACTTTTTGAACGGAAAGGACTTCAAATTTATTTCGCACAGTGAGGAGCATATTGTGGTGGAGGACCCTTCGGGTCGCGTGTGGCATACAGGCGATCTTGTCTATGGCTTGCCGGTACATGTTTGTCCGACCCTGGCTCTCTATGAGGAAGCCTTCATTGTGAAGGACGGCCAGGCGACCGAATCCTGGAAGGTGACAGCGAGAGACCGCAAACTGACGATCTGACTTCAGTGATTTACCAGGCCGTGGCTATCGCTGTCGAATCTCAGACGGCGGTAGTCACTGGGTGTCATACTTTTTGTTTTTTTGAACTGCCGGTTGAAATTGGCCAGGTTGTTGAAGCCTGATTCATACGCTATTTCAATGATGCTTTTATTTTTTTCGGAAAGTAGTTTGCAGGCATGTCCTATCCTGACGGTGGTCAGGTATTCCACAAAGGTGAGCCTGTACTGATCCCTGAAGAAGCTGCAAAAAGAAGTGACACCCATGTTGGCTACTTCTGCAATCTGAGAAAGTGAAATGTCCTGATTAAAGTTTTTGAGTATGTATTCATTTATCCTCTTAAAGCGGTGGGATGATGCATAAGGGAAGTTTTGAATGAAGCTGGGGCTTGCAAGAAGTTCGTATTCGGTAGTTTGTGACATCATGTCGAATATACTGAACAAAGCTGACAGTCTCTGCAGTCCGTTCATTTCATGCATGGCTTGCATCAACGTGTCGATATTGGATCGTGTTTTTCCTTTGATTACCATTCCTCTCTCCGCAATTTTCAGTACTTTTTTAAATTGTTCTATTTCAGGAATGTTCATGAATTCCTCGCCCAGGAAGTTATCACTGAAATGAATCACCGTCGCGTCAGCCTGCTGGTCGGCCGTTTTATGAAGGTATGTGGCGTCATTTATCCAAACATGCGGAAGCATGGAACCCATGAAAACGAGGTCTCCGGCGTCAAAGTGACCGATGTGATCACCGACCATGCGCCGTCCGGTGCTTTGTGTAACCAACACGAATTCATAGTGGGAGTGATAGTGCCAGGGGGCCGGGAAATAGTCACCCGTTTCCCTGAAAACAATAAACGACTTGTCGATTTCCTGTGGGAGATTAAATTCTACGGCTTTCATGTAGATAATTTCTTTGCTTTTACCGAAAGTGATAAAAGTTCATTAATCTACCAAGAAAATGCAGAATAGTATCAGTATTGGCGTCGATTTTACTGATTTTTCCTTCGATTGATCAAAAATCTCCTGGTCTAAGCCTTTCGAGTGGTACGATATTTACTTTGAGCGAATCCAATGTTTTTGAAGATCCATGGGGATTTCCATTTTCATCTGCACCCTCTGTAAGGAGTCCGGCCTCCCTCTGTTTTACGTTCCATAGGCCGTAGCGGGCTGCTTTGCTTTCAGGAAATTTTTCTATTTCCAGGGTATAAAATTCTTTGGCACGATACAGATTCCCCATGTTTTCGTACATCTGGGCTATTTTAATATTGATTTCTTCGTACTCGGGGTCAATAGCTTTGATGGCCGTATATTCCAACAGAGCCAGGTAGTAGCTCTTCCA
>CAZAVR010000256.1:4055-6222 GCA_964488435.1 uncultured Cytophagales bacterium
CATGTTTAGATAAATGTTTATTTTGCGGAGATGCGCATCGATCCTTTTTGGATTAAGCTGAAGCGTTTTCTGATAATAATAGATGGCACTGTCAGTGCGGTTGTAAGAAAGATATAAATCTCCTTTCTGTAGGGTTAAGTCGCTGTTTAACGGGAAGTGCGTAATGGACTGATCAATTGACCTTGACGCACTGGCATAATCTCCGCGTGCCTTATGAACCGCGGCGCTTGAAAGATAGGCACGGAGCATTCTCGGGTTTACTCTGACACTCTCATTCAAACTGGCCAGCGCCGCCGTCGTATCGCCGGATTGCAACTCCAGTTTACCCCGGACGTAAAATATTCTGCCATCATAAGGATTCATTTTCAACGCAAGGTTAAGGTATTGCGTCGCCTGGTGATACTCTTTTTTTTCCTGTAATATATCAGCCAGCAGAATGTATAGATCCAGGTTGTTCTGTATAAGCGCTTCGGCACGCTGTGCGTCGTGCAAAGCTTCATCAAGCCTGTTGGTCTCTCTGAATATTTTGCTTCGCAGTAAATAGTAATCAGCCACGTTGTCTTTGTGATTAAGGGCGCTGTTTACGTCGTTCATTGCCCTGTCATAGGACTCCCGGTTGAAGTAAAGGGCGGCTCGTTTGAAATAGTTCTGGTCAGAGTCGATGCGCCTGGTAATATAGTCGGTGAGTGCTTCTATGGAGCGGTCTTCCAACCGGGCTATCATTTTTCGTGATAAGCCGGGAGGAATCGTATCGTCTTTTTTCTCTGTTTTTTCACAGCCTGTCAGCATGCAAAATAAAACCAACAATGGGTATAGGCTTACTGACCGGAAAAATAAAATAAGACGAGCGGGCATTTTTAACCAGATTGTTAATGGTTGTTGGCAAGATAGTACTAATGTATGCTTGAAAATCTTGAAAACACACCCAATGGTAACTTTTTATCAAAACTATCCCTTAAGTACAGCTCTCCAAATTCATGATGAGCAGGGTTTCCAAAATGCGCTTTGATAAGATTTTCGACGATCAGGGCAGACAGCCCGAGCGAATACAGGTTGATCACGAAGAAATGCTCCGATTCTTCGAGTAATTGTCCGCACAATTCGAGCATTTCATTTATCTGCTCTTCCAGGAGCCATTTTTCGCCGTCTGGCCCTCTTCCGTATGCGGGTGGATCCAGAATGAGTCCATTGTATTTTTTTCCCCTCCTTACTTCTCTCTTCACAAATTTCAGCGCATCTTCCACCACCCATCTTACGTTATCCAATCCGCTGAGTTCCATGTTTTCACGTGACCAGCTTATGACCTGTTTGACGGAATCAACATGAGTTACATCGGCTCCTTTGGCTTTGGCTGCCAGAGAGGCCATGCCTGTGTAGGCAAAAAGATTGAGAACCGTAGGGTTTTCTGTTTGAAACCCTGACAATTTTTCAGCAATATACTCCCAGTTTGCGGCCTGCTCCGGGAACAGCCCTACATGTTTAAAAGAAGAAAGCGCAAGTTTGGCGGTAAGGTTGAGGCTTGGAGACTGATAATGAAACTCCCATTTGGGTATCATACCTTCTTCCGTCAACCATTGCCCTTTCTCCTGGGAGCCCTTGTCTTTTTTAAAGGTTGCGTTAGATCTTTTTTCCCATTCACTGACAGACAGGGATTTGTTCCAGACCGCCTGCGGTTCAGGGCGGGTCAGGATGAAACGTCCGAAACGCTCCAACTTTTCAAATCCACCCGTGTCGATGAGTTCATAATCCTTTAAAAAATCAGGGGTAATCAGCTTCACAATTTTAGAATTCGATTTTGCTCAGGTAAAAAACATTTCTACGACCTCTCGATTTTTCATCACCTGCCGTAGCATTGGTTATTTTTTGACTACCCCATGCGAGGTAATAGTTGTCAAACCAGTAGTTGATATCGTCGGTACTCGTATTTCGAACTTTGTCTCCTTCCAGTTGAGTAGGAAGCGGCACATTATGCTCATTGTCAACAACACGGGCACCGGAAATTACCTTACTTTTCACTTTTCCCTCGTTGCTGTATACGAGCTGTATTTGCCCCGGCACACGCTCAGTAACATTGATTTTTTCCCGCAGCTCCATGCTTTTTACTTTATCGAAATTGATACTGTTGTCCCACTTTAGCTTTCCGTTTTTATCTAGTCCGGCTACAATG
>CAZAVR010000257.1:0-6161 GCA_964488435.1 uncultured Cytophagales bacterium
GATGATCAGTGAAGATATCCCGGATCATGCCTCACCAAAACGATAAATGAATAGGATTATGAGAATCAAAATTTTATGTTTTTTCCTGTTATGGAATTTGACTTTTGATGTTTTAGAAGTTAGGGCACAGTTTGAACGTAACATCATCTCCGTTTCGGGGGGATATAGCCTGCCTGTGGGGGAATTTGCGAGCAGCCAGTTGGGAAGTAGCGGTGCAAGTCTGGCCGGATCAGGGTATTATGGGAATTTAGCTTTCGAGCGCAAGTTTACGCCCTGGATCGGCGTTCGTTTATCAGGTAATCTCAATGTCAACAATACCAAATCAGAGCCTGTGTTGGAGAAGGCCAATAGTGTTCTCGAGCAAGTACGGCCGGTGATCGGTGAAACAGGTAGTTACACCTGGGAGACCAGCGTATCAAATTGGCGATTGTATTCAGCTATGATTGGGCCGGCGATTTATCTTAAAATGGGAGACGTCAGTTTGATGGGGCATGTAAGCGGAGGCATGGTTTATGTGAAATCGCCGGTCATTACGCTAGACGGAACGTCATCGAATGATACCAACCCTATTCAAGCCAGACTGATGTCCGATCAGAGTACAGTCATGGGGGTGGGTGCGGGGCTGGGTATCAGGATACCTTTTTCAGATCGTGTAGCCTTTCAGGTCAGTGGTGACTGGGTAGTGGCCAACGCGCAGTTGAACCAGATTTCGCTCCGCGCCACTGTGGGATCTTACCCTGAAGTGGTGCAATTGATTAGTGAGCAGAAGCTGGTGGGGGTGGTGAACATAGGCGCCGGGTTTGCTTTCAGCTTCTGAGGGCTGTCGTACTCAGTATACATGTACTGCGATCCGGATGTTTTAGCTCTTTTCACTGATTTTCCGGATTGGTTAATGGGAAAGGTTTAACTGCCTGACCGAGCATTCAGCGCGCCGCAGATAGATGGGATATAAATCAGGGTAGCAGGCTGGCCAGTTTATCTGCTAAAAAGTGCCCTGCTATTTTATTCCCATGGATATTCCAGTGAGAATCATTGGGGACATAACAAGATACATGATTCTGTTGCTGGAAAACCGGAAGCAGGTCAATAACAGGAATTTCGAGCTGTTTTGCTATTTCTGTAACTCTCCTGTTAGGAAGCGTATTATCCCATTCAAATCCGGCATCAGTATCTCGGAGGCCGCTTATAATCGATTTTTGAAGTTCCAGATTTACTTGTGATTCGTCTGGTATAAGAAGCACAACCATTTTTATATTTTTTGACTTATAAAGTGCCTTCATTTCTTTAAGATAGAATCGTGTACTATCCAGGCAGCTTTTCAGGAAATTACTGTCTTTGTTAAAAATAAAACTCCTTTTGGACTCAAGCTCGAGATACGCGTCCTGCGTGAAAGTGCTGCAGGTATCACAGAAGTTTTGAAAGTTGGAGGAATATTGATTTTTGAAGTTCGAGCTTGTTTTGCTGAAAAGCTGAAAGAGGCGATAGGTGATTATGCCGGAGTATGAATAGGTTTGCAACCACTTCTTTTTCGAAGATCTGTACGACTCCTGAATGTCATTTCCGAGGGAAAAGCTGACCAGAACCATATCCGGCTTCCATTTTAAGCCTTCGCGACCCAGAAGAGGCAGGTGATCAATGCTCCTTAGGGGGGCACGGTTTGGGATCAGTAAGGGACGTATATTGCCTTGTCCTACTTAATATGGTCATGATCCTTTTTTATGAATATTGATTAAATTCAGCAACGCTGCTTGAGCAATGGCAGCGTTGCCACTTATTTAGACAGAAGATTTACGATTCATAAAAACAATTATCGCCAGATACGTATTTTTGTATAAAAAAATTCGTTTTTTTGAGGTGGAATTTATCCCGAGTATCATGAGAAAGATTTTCGCTATCACCGCGGTAGTTTTAATTGCAGGTTTTTCAATAGTAAGTTGTAAGCCGAAAGTGGCGCCGCTTTCCGAGAGGATAGCCAAGGCGTGGCTTGCAGATGCCGTAAAAGAAGACAATGCCACCGTGTTTACGAAAGACGGTCAGGTGACAATTAAACCGGGATATTCGAATTTTCGGTTGACCTTGGGTTCAGGAAATGTGGCTACCTTCGTAGATATCGATAACGTGACTTTTACAGGGAAATGGGAACTCCAGGGGGAAAAGCTTCTCAGGCTGAAGGAACTTAATCCGGAACCTACGGAGACAAACGGTGTCGTGGAGTTTACCATAGATTCCATTGAAGATAAAAAGCTGGTCATTACCCGTACCAGTACCAACCGCAAAACAGGTAACACGAGAAACAGCTACACCCTGTACGTCCCTTAACCGGGCAGTAGTTTACTTTATTTTTCCAGGTGTTATCGGCTTGGCATTGTTTTGTCGGGTAAGTTTTCTATTTTGTTATCATGGAGTCTAAAAGAACTGAAATTTCCCAATTGGGAGAATTTGGACTGATTAATCGCATCGCTTCCGGTTTAAATCTTTTGCAATCTCATACCGTCAGGGGCGTAGGAGATGACGCTGCCGTTATAGATCTTGGAGATCAGTATGGACTTCTTTCGACAGATATGCTTCTGGAGGGGGTTCATTTTGATCTGGCATTTCATCCGTTGAAACATCTTGGCTACAAAGCGGTGGCGGTCAACATATCGGATATAGCTGCAATGAACGGTGAGGCGCAGCAGATTACCGTAAGTATAGCCTTGAGCAACAGGTTTTCTGTGGAGGCTGTTGAAGAGCTGTATGAGGGTATTAAGGCTGCGTGTGGTTTTTATAAGGTAGACCTGGTGGGTGGCGACACTACAGCCTCGCGGGGAGGATTGGTCATTTCAGTCACAGCTTTCGGCCGTGTTGATAAGGATAAAATTGTTTACAGGAACAGAGCCCGGGAGAACGATATTCTTTGTGTGAGCGGCGACCTGGGCGGAGCTTATCTCGGTTTGCAGGTTTTGGAAAGAGAAAAGCAAGTATTTCTGTCTCAGCCGGACATGCAACCGGAGTTAACCGGAAGCGAGTATGTGGTTTCCCGCCAGCTTAAGCCCGAGGCCCGGGTGGATATTGTTGCAGAATTGGAGAATACCGGAGTTATACCCACTTCTATGATCGATGTGTCAGATGGGCTTGCCTCAGAGCTGCTGCATCTGTGTTCCCAATCCAAAACAGGAGCTGTTCTTTTTGAGGATAAAATACCGGTGAACGATCACACTTTTCTGGCAGCCTCAGAATTGAAAATCAATCCGCTGACAGCCGCAATGAATGGGGGAGAGGACTATGAACTGTTGTTCACGATCAGCCAGTCGGATTATGAAAAAATAAGGGACAGCAATTATATTAATTTTATCGGATACCTCACCGATGTTTCCAGTGGTGTAAATCTTCAAACCAGAGGCGGAGGATTTATACCGGTGACCGCTCAGGGCTGGAATCATTTTTCCTAGATAAATCCTTGATCAAACGCCTTTACGTCGGCGACAATTTCTTTCACTTTTTGCTCCTGGTTGCGCGGGCATATCAATAGCACATTGTCATACTCCGCTACGATGAATCCTTCCAGACCATTGATCACCACCAGTTTTTCATGAGGGGTTTTGATGATGCATTCGCGGGTATCATACAGTATCGTTTTGCCGTTGACGACGTTATTCTGGGAGTCTTTTTCCGAAAATTCGTAAAGGGATTTCCATGTGCCCAGGTCGGACCAGCCGAAGTCACTGAGTACCACATGAACATTGGCGGCTTTTTCCAGAATTCCCGTATCTATAGATGTACTCTTGCATTGGGAGTAGGCTTTGGCTATAAAAGCACGCTCCTTTCCAGTGTAATACCACGCGTTTCCTTCCGAGAATATATCTCCTAGTTCAGGCATATATTTTTTGATGGCAGTGGTGATCGCTTGTGCACTCCAGACAAAAATACCCGAGTTCCAAACAAATTCGCCACTCTCCAAAAACTGAACGGCGAGATCGTGGTGAGGTTTTTCGGTAAATGATTTTACTTTTTTTATCGTTCTTCTGTCAGGAATAAACTGGATGTATCCATACCCTGTGTCCGGGCGGTTGGGTTTGACACCTAATGTCACCAGGATATTCTCTGCGCGGGCAGACCCGAGTGCTATTTTTATGGTGCTTCTGAATACATCTTCTTTAAGAATGATATGATCGGCAGGAGCTACGACAATGGTCGCGTCGGGATGTGCGGAGGCAATCTTGAAACAGGCATAGGCCACACAAGGCGCGGTGTTTCTTCGGAAGGGCTCGGATAATATCTGATGTTCCGGTAAATCCGGAAGTTGCTTTTTTACAAGTTCGACATAGTCGGCACTGGTTACAACGTAAAGGTTTTCAGGCGGGCATATCCCTTCAAACCGTTCCATCGTCTGCTGGAGCATGGTTTTGCCGATACCCAGCACATCGTGAAACTGTTTGGGGTAGGCCGTCCGGCTCATAGGCCAGAAACGGGCGCCTACTCCTCCTGCCATGATCACCACGAATGTATTTTGCATAGGGTTAAAGGTTATATCGCTGACAAAACTATTATATAATTTCCAAAAAATAGTTTTCTGCCAAATTATGGCGGAGGTTGGAAGAGTAAATTATTGATCTTCAGTTGGTTATGCTTATGGATTCTGGGCTTGAATTTTCTTTAAAAAAAATCATAAAGTATAAACAAAAAATTATAAAATGTTGGTAAATTTTCGACTGAATTTTACTAGCAAAGTTAATCTGGTTACTTAAATAATGACCTCTATGGTGATTTTACGATCGATAAGTTTACTACTGGCAGGTATGCTGCTCGTCTCATTGCCCTTATGGGCTCAAACCTCCGTTTCGGGTATTGTAAAGGACAGTGGCTCCGGATCACCCCTGGTAGGAGTCAGCATACAGATAAAAGGCAAAGTCCTGGGAACGATAACCAATAATGAGGGGCTTTTTGACTTAAAGGTGCAGTCGGCTCCTCCCTATGTGCTTGTGGTTTCTTCGGTGGGCTACCGCACGGAGGAGCTGCGGATCAACGGCTCCATGGAAAAATTGGAAATCCGGATAAAGGAGGAGGTTTTGCTCGGAAGAGAGGTTGTCGTATCCGCTTCCAGGATAGAGGAGAGCGTGATGCGGTCGCCGGTATCTGTAGAGCGGCTTGACATCAGGTCTCTCAGGGAGACACCGGCTCCCAATTTTTTCGATGCCATCAGAAACGTAAAAGGCGTGGATATGAGTACACAGTCAATTACTTTCAGTAATCCGAACACTCGCGGGTTTTCCGGCAATGGTAACCTGAGGATGGTCCAGCTGGTGGATGGTATGGATAATCAGGCGCCCGGGCTTAATTTTTCTGTGGCCAACATCGCAGGCCTTTCAGAGCTGGATGTGGAGAGCGTGGAGCTGCTCCCCGGCGCCTCGTCTGCCCTGTATGGCCCCAATGCCCAGAATGGGATTCTGTTGATGACCAGCAAAAGCCCTTTCTTGTACCAGGGGCTGAGTGCATACGTCAAAACAGGGGTAATGGATGCATCAAATCGTGTGAAGCGTTACAGCAATGCGCCTGAAGCTACTACGCCGTTTTACGATTTCGGTATTCGTTATGCCAAAGCTTTCAAGAATAAATTTGCCTTTAAAGCCAACTTTACCTATCTGAAAGCCAAGGATTGGCAGGCGAGCGATTACCGCGATCAGAGTGTTTCCAATGGATTTGGATTGGAGGGTACGCGTGAGTCGAATCTTGGCTACGAGGGAGTAAATATGTATGGAGATCCGGGTGCCAATCTCAATTCAACCATAAGGTCTGTTTTAAAACAGGTACCCGCTTTGCAGCCACTGGATGCCGCGCTTACCCAGCTTTCAGGTGTCTTCGGACCGGCGGTGGGACTTACTGCGGAGCAGGCTTATGATAAAGTGCTCGACGATTTTTATCCCCGGGGGGTGTCCATATCCAGGACGGGCTATTCAGAGAGGGACCTTGTCGACTATAACGCCTATGGAGTTAAGGCCAATGCCTCCCTCCATTATCGGATCACAGATGGCATCGAAGCCCTTGTGCAGGGGAACTGGGGGCTGGGTACTACGGTGTATACAGGTGCGGAGCGTTACTATATAAAGAATTTCACGATCGGACAGTACAAGGCCGAGTTGAAAGGTTCTGATTTCTTCCTGCGGGCGTATACTACGAGGGAA
>CAZAVR010000258.1:0-3091 GCA_964488435.1 uncultured Cytophagales bacterium
CTCGCGAAACGCCGCGCCAAGGATCGGGCAAGACTATCCGGTTTATTCAGTTTCAGTTCCGAATAATTCTGTTTTAACTGCTCCACAAGCTCCTCAAACACTTCCTGCTCATTCTCGTCAGGCAGATCCGCCGGAATACCCTTTACCACCAGCTCATTCGGGCCACTCGCTTCAAATTCAAACCCCAGGCTCCTTATCTCACCCTTGGTCTCAACCACCAACTGCATATCGGCCGGCGACAATCTCACCGTCTTGGGAAAAAGCAACTGCTGACACGCGCCGTTTCTTCTCGTCAGCAGCAACCTGTAACGTTCATAAAGTATCCTTTCGTGTGCCGCCTTTTGATCGATCAGCATGACACCGTCTTTTGCCTGCGACACAATAAACTGATGAAACAGTTGAAACAACAGAGCATCTGTATCGGGCGCCGGCACAAACTCCGGAGGCAGACGATTCACTTTGCTGGAAAATGTAAGCGATTGCAACTCTGTTATAGGCGATTCCTGCAGATCAGCCTGAAAAGTCCCTTCTTCCAAAGGGGCGGTATTCCCTTCAAATAGCTTCATCCAATCCTCAAAACCAGCCTTTTTCCTGCCAAAGTCCCGGGAAACCGGCATCCGCTCCTGCTGCACCGGCCTGGGGAATGAAGGAGGAGTTCCTCTCGAAAGGCTTGGGGAATTCGCCAGAAAATTGACATTATCATCAAAATCTATGGACGACGACATGTTATAGACCCCGATCGCTTTCCTCACAGCGGCCATCACAATCGCGTAAACCGAGCGCTCATCGTCAAATTTAATCTCCGTCTTCGTCGGATGGATATTTATATCAATATGGGCGGGATCTATCTCAATAAAAAGCACATAGAAAGGGTGACTTCCGTCAGCGATCGTACCTTCAAACGCACTGACTATAGCATGGTGCAGATAACTATGCCTGATATACCTTTCGTTAACAAAGAAGAACTGCTCTCCCCTGGTTTTCCTGGCAAACTCCGGCCTTCCGATAAAGCCTTTAATACTGACGAAAGTGGTTTCTTCCTGACAAGGCACGATCTGCTCCCTGTAGTTCTTTCCAAAAATATCAATAATCCTTTTGACAAGTTTTACAGAAGGAAGATTCAGCACCTCCAGGTCGTTATGATAGAGTGAAAACGAGATCTCAGGCCGGGCCAGACTCACCCGTTGGAATTCATCCAGTATGTGCCGCATTTCAACGGGATTGGACTTCAGAAAATTCCGTCGGGCCGGTATATTGAAAAAGAGATTTTTGATCAGAAAAATGGTGCCCGGAGGCATGGAAACTACCTGCTGCTCTTTGATTTCTGAACCCTCAATCCGGATCATCGTACCTGTCTCTTCAAAAGGGCGGCGGGTTCTCATCTCCACCTGTGCCACCGCCGCAATAGAAGCCAGGGCCTCTCCTCTGAACCCCATGGTTCTTATCTTAAAAAGATCATCCGACGTTCTGAGCTTGGAGGTTGCATGTCGCTCAAAAGAAAGTCTTGCATCCGTTTCGGACATGCCCTTTCCGTCATCTATGACCTGTATAAGCGTCTTTCCTGCATCCTTGATCACAACCTTGATCGCAGTGGCACCTGCGTCTATCGCATTTTCAAGCAATTCCTTGACCACAGAAGCCGGCCGTTGTACTACCTCACCTGCAGCAATCTGATTGGCAATGGAATCGGGCAGAAGCTGGATGATATCGGTAGTGTTCATTTATGAAGTGATGTCTGTTTACGATTCAACAAAAATAGTGGCTTCTTCGAAAAGCAAAGCCCCGCTCTGGCTTAAAAATAAAATTTTATAATAATTTTATAATTTATTGTATGGTTTTGTTGCCAATATTTCGTTACATTTACATAATATTATTTATTGGATTAATGATAGAAAAATCCTTAATTACCGGTAAACGCCCCTTGTTTGTATGAAAATTGCGCAAAAAAGAAATTTCAACTTTACGATGGCATTACAATGGGTGTTGTTTTTGCCAATCATCCTTCCACTTTGTATTATTTTTGGAGCTGTTCAGGGAATCGTGAGCATGCTGGAAAAAATGGCTGTCAGGATGTGGATGGATATCGATTTGTGATTTTTACTTCCTGATTCCTATTAGCTTACCGAGCTGGCTGATCATTCTTGCTACAAACTGATAGAAAAAATCGTACTTACCAAAGACCCACCCCCAAGCCAGCAACACAACCTGGTACAGTGGCAATATAAATATAATGTTAACTGCCCACTGAATCCAGATCTCCGAGCTGTTCAGTCCTGTGACTTCGAAGAGATACCTTTTTATGTACATGATTGAAAACCCTGTAAAGGCGAATACAATCAGTATCACCAGTACATCCCGGGAATTACTTACCCCCCACCTCGCTTTCAATTTTTCCCACATGCTTTATAAAGTTCTGTTAGCGAGAGGCTACGCGGCTTACTCATGCAAATACGGCATATTCTCAAGTTTGACCTCCTCCCGGTCAAGATCGATAAACTCTTCCCAAAAGGGGTCATTCGGCACGCCCGCCCTGCAAATCACAGGCTCTTTCCGTACAGGATGCTCAAAAAACAGCCGCCGCGCATGGAGATTTATACTGTTGTCGTGGTTGAACTTCTGATACCCGTATTTCACGTCTCCTCTTATAGGAGAATTGATCTGAGCAAGCTGGACCCTTATCTGATGAGGTCTTCCGGTGATCGGAACCACCTCAAGCAGAAAAAACTTATTTACCTCACCCACCACACGATAACTCAGTTCCGCTCGCTGTGAGCCGGGCACTTCATGGTCAAACGCCGTCGTGATATTCCTTGCCTCATCCTTCAGAAGATAGTGAACCAATCTACCATGTGACTGTTTGGGACGGTTTCGAACCACCGCCCAATACACCTTCTGAATTTCCCGCTTTCTGAAAATTTCACTCATTCGCTCCAGCGCCTTCGATGTTCTTCCGAACACCACCAAACCACTCACAGGTCGGTCAAGCCTGTGCACAGGACTCAGGAATACTGCTCCCGGTTTATTGTATTTTTCTCCGATATATGCTTTCAGAAGCTCAACAAGGCTCACATCACCCGTGGCATCCCCCTGA
>CAZAVR010000258.1:3191-6152 GCA_964488435.1 uncultured Cytophagales bacterium
TGATGTAACGCGTCAGCCCTACCAGCACCCCCCGGGCATCATTGCGCCAGTAAGGAGCATACAGCCCGGAAAACGCCGGAACAAAATAAGCGCCTCCGTTATCGGCCACGGAAAGAGCAAGCGACTCTATTTCCTCACTGCTTTGTATGATTCCAAGATTATCTCTCACCCACTGAACAAGTGCCCCCGCTATAGCGACACTTCCTTCCAGCGCATATTGTACGGGTGCATCTCCAAATTTGTAAGCCACGGTCGACAAAAGCCCGTGCGATGAGAACTGCAGGTCTTCCCCGGTATTCATCACCAGAAAACAACCCGTGCCGTAGGTATTTTTTGCCATACCCGGTTCAAAGCAAACCTGTCCCACAAGCGCAGCATGCTGGTCACCCAGATCCCCCGCTACAGGTACCTTATACATGGCCTCAGACGCCACACTTCCGTACACTTCACTGCTGCTTCTGATCGCGGGCAGCATTTGTCTGGGTATGTCAAATTCCTTTAACATCTGATCGTCCCAATCCAGGGTACGCAGATTCATCAGTTGGGTGCGACTGGCATTCGTCACGTCCGTTACATGGATACCTCCCTTCACATCTCCGGTAAGATTCCAGATCAGGAACGAATCTATATTCCCAAAAAGCGCGTCGCCCCTTTCCGCATCCTTCCGCAACCCGGGTATATTTTCGAGCAGCCATTTTAGTTTAAGACCACTGAAATAAGTAGCTACAGGCAGCCCCGTGAGCGCTCTGAACTGATCCAGACCTCCATTTCGCTCATAGTTCATCACCGCATCACCGGTCCTTGTGTCCTGCCACACAATGGCATTGTAATAAGCTTTGCCGGTCCGGCGATTCCAGACGACTGCCGTTTCACGTTGATTCGTAATCCCGATGGCGGCGATATCCTCGGATCTTGCATTGGCTTTAATCCTTGCCAGGGCAATAACTTCGAGCGTATTCCTTCTGATTTCCTCCGGGTCGTGCTCCACCCATCCTGGCTTAGGAAAGATCTGCTGATGTTCTTTCTGGCCCGAAGAAACAATATTCCCCACGCGATCAAACAAAATACAACGGGTACTCGTCGTCCCCTGATCAATAGCAGCTATATATTTTGACATAGTAGTACATTTCAAATTGAATTTATCCGGCACACAGGCATGAATCCTCAGAGATCAATTCCCATCATGCTCATAAGCTCGGACGCGTTAAAACTTTTACAAATCCCCGACTGCAGCTTGTAGTCAAAGACAAGTTTCTCATTGACAATATCGGATTTAAAATGATAATTGAAAACATAATCCTGTCCGGCGGCCCATTCGCCCAGCTCCAAATCATGTGTAGAAACCATGCCGGAAGCATTTCTCGGATGTAGTTGCCTGATAATAGCCTCCGCTCCTCTATGACGGTCCTGAGAATTTGTACCCTTCAGAATTTCATCAAGTAAGTAAAAAACAGGGAGGTGCTGAACGCCCGCAGAAAGATCCAAAAGATGTTTCAGACGCTTCAGTTCCGCGTAAAAAGAAGAGGTATTTTCCTCCAGTGAGTCCTGCGTGCGCATGCTGGTAAATACAGCGCAAGGGGAACAACTAAAAGCACTGGCGCAGACAACACCCCCCATCTGTGCCAAAACGAGATTAACGCCTATGGTTCTCAGAAAGGTGCTTTTTCCCGACATATTAGAACCTGTGATCAACATCGTTTTGCCATTCCCTTTCATGGAGAAGCTGTTATTTACCCTTTTATCTTGGGGAATAAGCGGATGTCCCATCTCCCCGGCCTCTATCATCACTTCACTTTCCCAGGTAATATTGGGAACCGAATAATCAGGATTTGCCCATGCGAAGCCCGAAAGACTTTGCATGGCCTCGGCATCGGCGAGGGAATCCACCCAATCCCTGAAGAGAGGAGCGTATCTCGCCTTCCATTTATCGAGCGAATAAATACAGAACAGATCCCATAATCCCGGCAGCCCTACAAGAAGTACAAAATAAACGTTATTACGGTAGTCGATCCGGTTAAATAATCCGCTCAGCTCCGCGACAGCGCGCGAAGGCACCGGACCGCTTCCCGGCTGTCGCTGTTTCCACCACCGGGAGTCAAATGACTTATCTTCAAGTAGGCGGCCAGTGTTTTACCCAAACGATAAGTCTGATCCGAGAGTCTGCGCAAATAATCATTAAAAAACCGAAGCAAAAAACCGTGGACCAGGATACCTGTCCAAAATGGCCATGAAGGCCACACGCCCGTTGACCAAAGAATTGCAGCGGAAAGCGTGAATAAAACCGACCAACGAAAAGGAAGAAGCTTTTTTAGCTTTTCATCAACGGGCTGCTGCACCCAGTCATACAGTGATCCGATCTGCTGCGCGGAGTACTTGTGGCCCATGGCCGTCGCCTGCCACTTCTGTAACCATTCCGGGTCCTTCCTAACCTCTGCCAGTGCCTCCTGACGTAACAGGATTTCATCCGGATGGGCAGGAGAAAGAAGCCATTCGGACAATACCCTGCCTCCCTCAGCGGTCCGCGTCCTGTTCATCATCCGAAACAACGAATGTCTCCCAAAAATATCCAGATCGCCCTGGTAGGGGTGCAACGCGCTCCCAAACTGATTCCCTCCCTCGTCTCTTACAAATTCGAAAGAGAGTCTCCCCAGCTCATCTCTGTTCACAGACTCAAGGTTTTTGTAATATTCTTTACTTTTCCCAGCCTGCTGTTGCGCACGCATCAATACCAGAAACAAGCCCAGCAAAAAAAAACCTCCCCAACCCCAGACGCCTTCTCCTGTATCACTCCAGTACCAAAAACCTCCTACGGACAGGGAAAAGGCCAAAAGCCTCAAAAAAGCCAACCGGTTAAATTTCTTTCGGGCGCTATCCCCCTTTAGGATAGCCTCTTCTACCCGGGCCTCAAAGAATAACTTTGGTGATTGCATGCAATATTACTTAACTAAAATAATTCCAAAT
>CAZAVR010000259.1:0-6140 GCA_964488435.1 uncultured Cytophagales bacterium
CGGTTTATTATCAGCTTTCCCGAGAGCGATTTTCGGTTCCCACTTTTCAAAGATAAATTTACGCGATAAACGTAAACTCCAGTTAAGAATTTGTCGGTGTATCTCCAATACCATTCCCTTGAAGGATTAAGTCCTGTAAACTCTTGTCTGCTAATTTCCTGCCCTCTTGCATTGTAGATGATGCATTCAATCGCGCTCAATTCTTCTCCTGTTGCACCCTCCAGTTCAAACCTGGCGTAGTTCGATGTTACGGGATTTGGAGAGACTTTCACCATCATTATAGAATCTGTATCGCCAAGCGAGAATTTTATCGTATAGGGAGAAGATGAAGAATTGCCCGCCCTGTCTCTGGCAATAACCATGAGTTCATATTTGCCGGCAGGGAGATTTTGAGAATCGTTGAGCTTAATCGCAAATGATCTGTTGTCTTCCCCTTCAGCGAGCTCTAAAGATGATGACAGGGGCTCAAAATCGCAGTAGTTATCCCAGCAAGGCTTTACATAAACATCTATTAAACTGGTATCGGCCGGGAGACTGCGGTCATCCTGAACCCAGATACGGATATCTGAAAGAGAGGATAACGGGGTTTCTGCTTTTGCCGGCCCGCCACGGAATATAGCAGAAACAGCAGGCGGAACCAAGTCCCGCGTGGGGGCACCAGGATAGACATTCAGACTGCCCATGTTATCCCAGTTTATTTCCAATTCTGCGTAGTTATTTTTATACGAAAACTCATCGAGAATCTCTTCAGGATTTGCTTTTACTTCTATCAGGCTTATTTGCTCGTCTTTATCGATCGAAACCCACAAAGTATCAGCATAGGGCATACCTGAAATAGTTTCTTTCAAAACCCGTGAAGTTCCGTTTTTATAACGTAGCGTCAATGAAAGAGGTATAGTAACATTCTTTAATGCTTTTCCTCCGTTCTTAATAGCTACGCCGATCCTGATTTTGGTCGAATTTTTAAGAGGAACTGTGGGAGACTCTGAATACAATTTGACCCCTTCATCCGGATCAACGATATAATCGGGAGCGTCAACTCTCAATAAATATAGTGCAGGATCGCCCTGTAATGCCGCCTGGTGCATATTGGCTCTGTCATAGTCGTTGGGGTTATTATTCAGGATGCTCTGATTTGCGTCACGTAGAACATGTCCTATGCTTTTGATTTTATCGCTTCCAAAAAGTGACTTATATACTTCAGAAATATGTTTCGCAGAAGGAGTGACATAGCTGAGGTATGAATTTGCAATGATCGCTATGGCTCCCTTGTCAGGTGCCAGCAACCAGTCGTCTGATAATATGTGTACGCTTCTGCTGGTAAATATATTTCCGACCCCACAGCCATTAAAATACATCAGAGGGTATCGGTTTAGATTTCTATAGCCGCGTGATGCATCACTGGCATATCCAAAATCCAGGTCCGTAATTGACTGTGCGCCATGACCAAAAAAAGATATCATGCCCACGCCTCTATTGACAAAACCGGATATATCAACCTTTTCTACAGTTGTAATAGTCTTGACAACCTTTGTTACCTTGCCCCCAAGATCATGACTGGTCACAATGGGTTCGAGATTCCCCAATATATTTTTAAGCGTAGTAATTTCGGAACTCGAATGCCCTCCGCTGAGATGCAGGATATTTTTACGCCATGAAATATCCGTGCTTTCATGTTCATAGGACTTTACTTTGGACAGGTAAGCACGTACCTCTGAACTGTTATAAGCTTTCAAACGTCCGACAGGTATTGCCTGCAAATCATTGTGTCCTCCATTCAGTCCGGCAACCAGTAAATTGTCAGAACCCGGATCTCCAAAACTGGGTACTTCGTTCGGTAACTCTTTCTGCAGGAAGGGAGGATAAGTAATGGCCATCCCCATCAGGAACAGGTAATGCTTCTCAGTTCTGATACCTTTGCTGAGCATATACTTCATAAATTTGCGTATAGCCACAGGGCTAGGCTCGCCGTAGTTAAACTGGTCGTAGATGCTCCTGATGCTCATTACGATTGCGCGGTGGTTCCCACCCTCATTGCCTGATCTGTAACTGGCGTACTCAATTGCCCCGGCTTTAAGTGTGTCGTTTGTCACGATAATATAGTCGTAATCCTGGGGCGCCACGGCATTTGCCGATGTTATAACCTGCTGGTCATAAAGAAATACAGGGCTCAGGTCGACTTCGTTTACCAGTTGAGCAGATACGGCATGATACCGATCCGGGTTAACAGCAAAAAGCCTTCTCGAAATACCCGTAGTAATATCTACGGTGCACTTGAATTCGCTATCAGAAGAACTGCCCTTCAGAATCGTAATTCGGTAAGGGTCGGTAATATCATATACTTCCAAATTTTGCGGGCCTTTATCGATAACTAGTGAATAAGAGCCGCTTTTTTGCATTTTCGGAATCTGGAACTCCTTTTGAAGCTTTCCGTCCATACCAATTTGCTGAGGATAAACAATCGTAAGGTAGCTAAGCCCAAACCAGTCATTCTGACTCGTAGATATTGATTGTATATTAAAGCTGCCGGTGGTGTTGTTAGGAAGATCTTCTTTCGAAAGTTCAAAGGCTGCTTTTTTTCCTCCCCAGCCGTTAAAAGCTGCTTTTGCCAGTAACTTTTTATTACCCGAAGAAACCTGGATATCATGAGCGCCGTTGTAAAGTCCGTTAAAAAGCATTTCAACAATGGGCTTGGGTGCTTCGGGGCTATCATGCCATTTGTTTAAAGTATAGGAAACATTTAATTCTCTGGGTAGCTCCGAGGAAGGAGTTGCATTAAGACCGACGATAGTGGGACCGGTCCAGGAATTTGATTGGTCATAATAGCTGTGATTGAGATCGGAACCAGGTCCCCAGGTAACAGCGGAAAACTGCGTCTTATATAAAATAGTGTCTTTCCTGAAATGATACGGTATTGCTGGATTGCTGCTGTCGAAAGTTTTGCTGCTAACACCGGCCCTTGCGGGTGCTGATGATGAAGTCGTCAGGAAGTAATATCCCTTATCTGAGAAAAGACTTATGTAAGGATTAAGCCTCGCAGTGGATGGAAAATAAACCAGCGAATCTGTGGCTCCGTCGTTAGTTTCTCCAAAAAAAATAATTTCCTTATTATCGGCCCTGATAATTGCTACTTCCTTTCCTCTATGCCAAAGCTGCCAGGCAGTGGGGTCTACAGATTTCCATTTTTCGGGAAGGCTGGATACGGCTATTTTCTGAATCCCGGTGTTTACCACCTGGATCCTAAGGTATTGCTTCTTATAGTCTATCCATTCGTTGCCAAATTGAGTTTCCCCCAATTGCGCAGCCAGCTTGCCGTGATAGCAGAATGCAGTAAGAAATACAATCGCTATTTTAATAGAAAAGAGTATATGTCGGCACATAGTAAAGAAATAAGTATACAGCATATTACTTTGTAGAGTAATAACGCTGGAGCATATTAATTCTGTCGCCCGGCTGCGAGAAAAATATTCTCACAGCCGGGCGATTGTTTATAAAGAGACGCATGGTACAGGTCTAGTTTAAAAGACGGCAAACCTAGCGCTCTTTTATTATTTTTTTCCGGGTTACAATATCATTATTAGTTACGACTTCAAGGATAAAAATTCCGGTAGATAAATTGGATATATCTACAATTGTTTCCTGACCCTTTGAAACGACAGCTCCGATACTATTATACAATTTCCAGCTTTTTATTATATCTCCGCGATCAGACGAAATGGATACTTTGTCAGAACCGGGATTAGGGAAAACAGAGATAGAACTATTCTGGCTACGAATTTTCAAATTCACCGATATGATGTTTGAATACTCGAAGGCTTGCCCTTCTGCACCGGCTTTGTCTATCTGCTTCAGCCGATAATAATTGATGCCTACTCTCGGAGATACATCGATAAAATTATACTTAGTCCCTCCAATGGTCTCTGACAAGCTTTTAGAAGGTACTTTTCCAATCATCTCGAATCTTTTGCCGTCAAAGCTCCTTTCAACTATGAAATGATCATTGTTTTTTTCTATAGCAGTTTCCCATTGAAGCTGAATATTCGAGTTTTCAAAAACCGCACCGGAAAAATTGACATAGGAAACCGGTAAAGCAACATTTGAAGTCAATAAAATACGGATAGCGGGATCTCCAAATAATGCAGTCTGGTGAACGTTTGCAATCTCTTGGTCAGTTGCAGCTACACGCGCGGAAGAAGATGAACCTGTAAAGAGCCGGGCCATGTCGACCTGGATGCCGCCTAAGGTGCGCCGGTAAGCATCAGTTTGCTTGAATATCTGGCTATACAACAACCTCATATAGCTGGCTGCCGTGTTGGTATAGGCCAGGAATGTATTGGCATACATCGCAATAGCTCCTTTATCAGGGGTTATGATCCAGTCTGTCGCGACGTACAATGCACCATGGCTGGAATAGACATCGCCCACTCCGCAACCTGTTATATAAACGAAAGGGTATCTTTTACTTGCCTGACTGAATCTGGAAGGACTACCTATGTTATAGATCGTGCCTGAGAAATCTCCGTGGCCATAATATGTCAGCATACCCAAGCCGTCATTCATGTTGGGGTCAAGAGGCGCTAGTTCTCTTATGAACGACGAATTACCTGCAGGCGGCCAATCGTCATCGGTTTCGTTACTGAGTCTGTCGATCTCCCATGGACCTGTCGACGAGGGAATCTGGTTTACCGCATTTGTTACATATGTATTGAAGGTTTCAGGTTCATCGGAGGTTTTGTTTCCGATCAGGTTTAAAACCCTTTTTCTCCAAGACAGGTCTTCAGCAGATTCTTCCCTGGTCTGGCGCTCGTATTCTTCCACTTTAGCCAGATAGTTTAGTACTTGCTGATTGGTGAATGCGGTTATCCTGCCTATAGGAACTGAAGGTACATCGATACTGGCGGCGGGATCGTTTGAAAGGCCACTTACCAAGAGCACGTCTGAGCCCGGATTTCCGAAAGTCGGCACATCGGACGGGATTTCTTTGATAATGTTGTCGATCCGCCCAACACCATGACCTACCAATAAAACATTATGGGTTGGCTTGATACCACTTTGAATCATATAATTGACAAAGCGGCCTATCGCAACTGGACTCGGCTCTCCATAATTGAACTGGTCATAGATGCTTCTTGTCGATATGGTTAGTGATTTGTAAGTTCCACCTTCAGATGTCGCCCGATATTTTGCAAATTCTACTGCACCTTCCCTCACTTGTTTACCCCCGGTTGCATTGTGGGTAATTACGAGATAGTCATAGTCTGCAGGCTCCGGCTTTACATTGTCGATTTTATCGCCTGTTTTAAAACTGTATAATAAATCGAATTTTACGTCGTAGAACATGCCCGCAACAGGCTCTGTAATACCGGTAGTAGAAGAGACGACCTGAAGAACAAGCGCCTTATTTGTAATTCTATTGACTTCCAAATCCAGATTGCTGCCGGAAAGTGTGCCATTTAATAATACAGGCCTGTTGCTGTCGGATATATCATAGACTTTGTCACCCGAAGATATGCTGGTTATGCGAATTTTACTTTTTCCGGCCTCCCTTCCCTTAAAATAGTATTTTTTACTGCTTTGTCCCGAAAAACTAGGAGATTGCGGGAAACTCAATGTATAATAAGATACCCCGAAGCGGTTTCTGAAAGTTACTGCAGTATTGGGTGTCGATGTGGAACTGAATCGAAGATAGCCTTTTCCCGCTTCGGTAATATGGGTCCCCGGAACAACCGTTCGGGAATCATTTATTGCAGAAAAACCCGATAAATTTGAAGATAGAAGTCTTTTACCGACATCTGTCAGTTGAGAGCTTTCCGTACCCATAAATACTTCTACATTCCTTTCTGACGGCCCGTCTCCATGAATACTGAATACTAGCCTTATATTTTCATCAGTGCCGGCAACGAAATCCTTAAGATCGACGGCTTCATCCCATACCTGGTCCGTTTCCAGCAATTTTACAAAGGCATTTTGCCTTTGGTAAAAGCTGTTGTTCAAAGTCTTGACATCCGAATCAGCTATATTGGCAAAGGGGCGCGACAGATACCGCCGATTGACATAGTCGCCGGATGTGAGCCATGCACTGTTATTCTTTACAACGGTTTCTATATGAAATGATTCAGTCGCCGGGCCGTCGGACGCAG